>CAYGXH010000570.1:0-1929 GCA_964353675.1 uncultured Chlorobiaceae bacterium | reverse complement strand
CTACATCTGAAAAGGTAATTAGTAAAAAACCATTGAAGAAAATCGTATGGGCCGGAATCGGTATTGTTGTCGTACTTGGTATCATCGCTATTGTGTACATGTTTCTTCCGAAACAGCAATCACGGCTCACTCTCAATCCGGACATGGCATATCGTGTTCTGCCTGTTCCGTTCAATGAAGTTTGGACACCGGGATTGTCGAAGGATGGAGATTGGGCGGCATTTCCTGCTGCCGATGCGAATGCTAAATGGGATATATATTACATGAACACCACCTCGGGAGAATCCCGCCGTATCACCACGGATTCCAGCTTGGGGATGAGTATGGCCAACATCTCCCCGGATGGTAGCCAGATCGTCTATGATAGATACAATCCATCAACGGATTTTATGGAAATTGCTATGGTTTCCACATTTGGTGGTTCAAGTAAAAAGATTGTTGAGGGTGGTGTTTACCCACGATGGCGACCCGATGGTGAGCGTATCGGGTATGTATGCAAGAAGAATTTGGGAAGTCAATCCGGGAAAATGGAGTTCTGGACAATCAAACCAAATGGAAGTGATAACCGCCGTGAAATGGTTGATAGCCATTCAATCGATGTGCGATGGTATATGTGGTCTTATTCGTGGTCGCCAGATGGACAATCTATTTGCTGGATCAAATATTTCTCAGGGCAATACGGAGAAGTTTTCATATACGAGCTTTCTACCGGGAAGGAACGGCAGGTAACATTCGATAAGAAACATATTTGGCATGTCTGTTGGGCTTCCAACGGCCAGATTATCTTCTCATCAGACAGGAGCGGCAACTACAATCTCTGGATGGTGCCCGCATCTGGCGGATCCGTTACGCAGGTAACCAAGGGTGCCGGTCCGGATCACGAGGTGGACATATCCCGAGATGGATCCAAGTTGTTATATCATCATCAGCAAACGACAAGCCACATTTGGATTGCAGGTACTGACGGGAGCAATCCACGCCAAATTACGTTCGATGATGTATCTAATTGGAGGGTTGCATTTTCAGCCGATGGAAAAGAAATAGTTTTTGCATCTGCTCAACCACAGGGTTCAAAAAAGGGAGTACGCGTTTGCTCAATCGATCGGAATGGCAGGAATCGTAGAGAACTGACATCTGTTGAAGAATCAATCGGCAATCCTATTCCATCTCCCGATGGTCGGTGGATTGTTTATGGCGGCTACACGCTCAACGAACCGCGGGATTCGATGAAAGTTTACTTGATTGACGCGAAGAATCCCAGCACACCTAAGTTTGTTTGCAAAGGGTGTCCATTTCATTGGGTTGATGAGAAAACTTTTATCAGTATCAGAGATGATGATTCCACCCAGAGCACTTGGATCAATAACATCGAAGGTGGAGAACCTCGGAAATTCTTTGAAGACTCAACGCTGGCATACCCTCTCCAAGGGGGGAAATATGTCGGTTACGGTGACGGACGATCTGGGCGACAAGGATATTGGATTAGTGCGGCGCCGGGTATGAAAGATCCAGTTCTCCCATATCCTAAGAAAATGCTTGATTTTCAGACGGCTGAATACGGTGAATTCGATAAGAGTGGAAAATTCTTTTACTATGTGAAGAATGCGAGTGAGCTTCGTCGAATCTCTATCCCCTCCGGAAAGGAAGAGATCATTCGTGGAGTGTTTCCAGGATTAAATCCATCCTTCTATCATTCATCTTTTGACATAAGTTATGATGGGAAGGAGATTGTTTACACAGACTCCCGCTACAACAGCAAGTTGATAATGATTGAGAATTTATTTAAGTGAGTCGATGGATATGATAGGGAAAAAAACATCATACAACCCTCACTCTGTCATGCAAGTGACAGGGAGAGGGCCAACAAAGGATTGACTATGATAGGCCAGACAATTTCGCACTATCGCATTATCGAGAAGCTGGGGGAGG
>CAYGXH010000569.1:0-1934 GCA_964353675.1 uncultured Chlorobiaceae bacterium | reverse complement strand
AAAGTCGGTTCCATACCGAGCGGTGTCACTGTAAGTACTTCGTCATTTCCGTTTGCGGTGATGGCGCTATCAGAGCCACGTGAGCGCGAGTATTCAATTGCTGCGATCAACGAAAGGCCGAATTTCCTGGCTCCGCCCAAGAACCTTACCCCGCCAACCGGCTCGGAAGGATCCAATTATAAGGAGGATGGGAGAAGAAATTTGCAGGGAATCGATGCAGTTTCTGCGCCGCTCATCTTCAAAGATTTTAGGGGTTTTGATCCGACAGGTTATATCCCTCCCGATCCCATCATGGCAGTCGGACCTGATCATATTATCATCATGGTCAATTCAAGTTTTAAAATATACGACAAAACCGGAACCATCCTGAAAACCATCCGCTACCCTGATTGGTGGGCGACAGCATCGCCGGGTGCGGATGGGGGTGACCCACAGGTTATCTATGATCATTACAACAATCGTTGGGTGATGTTATGTGATGATTTCGATCACGGTATTATTCTGTTCTCAGTGTCCGATGACGGAGATCCGCTCGGTACATGGTACAACTGGGCGCTTCCTCAGAATAAGATCGGTGATTCGACGATTTCACTGGCGCTCACAGACCATCCATGGATGGGATTCGATGATCAGGCAGTTTACATCATGACGCGTGAGTATTGTACGGATGACTTTTTTAACCGCCTCAGAATTATTCCGACCGCACCACTCTACATGAATACCGGCGGGGAGCTGATTTACACCGATTTCTTTGATTTCAGAGATCCCGATTACAGAACGGTCAAGACTGATTTCATAAAACCTACACTCATGTATGGAGCTCCGGGGAAATATTTTTTAATCAATGCTGGACCCTTCCGGTATAATACGTATTTAACCGTCTGGACGATATCCGATCCGACTACTTCGCCATCGATCACTGTGAAAAATATTCCCGTTGTCGCATATCGTCCCGCAATGAATGCACCCCAGCCCGGGGGCGGTGTACCTTTAGAAAATCTCAATGGTATTATTTCGTTCAGCGCTGTCTACAGGGATAGTATGCTGTGGGCTACTCATACAATCCGGAATCCGATTGATACTAACTACACCGCAGTGCGTTATGTTAAGATCGATCCGTTTACACAAACAACAGTCGAAGATGCATCGCTCGGCTTGCTTGGCTACTGGTACCTTTACTCCGCGATAGGTGTCGCAGCAAATCAGGATGTCGTCTTAACCTATAGCCGTTCAAGCCTCACCGAGTATGTCGGTGCTTTCGTAAGCGGGCGCAGAGCCGCCGATCCACCAGGTTTGGTAAATGGTATCCCGTTGAAAGCGGGAACTGCACATTACGAGCTTGTAGGCGGCGGACGCAACCGATGGGGTGATTACATGGGAGCATGCATTGATCCGGTTGATACAACAGCGATCTGGATACATACGGAATATGCACAACCTCCGGGTGATTGGGGTACTTGGGTCGGGAAGATAAAGATAGGACCTTTGCCGGGTGCATACATCAGCGTTGATAACCGATTACTTTCTTTTGAGGAAGCTGAAGTAGGATACCTGAGCGATACACTTTCCTTCACGGTAGTGAACAACGGTCTTGACGATTTAATCATATCAGGTATCACACCGCCCGATTCACATTTTATAGTGGTAAATATGCCTGCTCTGCCTCTCACGTTAGCGTCGTTTGAGACGTTTACAATCAATGCTATTTGTGCGCCTGAACGTACGGGGAATCTGAGTGGTGAATTAATATTATCCAGCAATGATGTGAACAATCCTTCTTATACAATAGATCTTGCAGGGAAGGGGTATATTGTTATCCCTGCTGTCTCAAACACGATTTACGCTGTGGCGGGGCAGGCAGACAATGGTCGTGTTTACACTCTTAATAATTACACCGGTGCCGGCAGTTCTATCGGACTATCGGGCCATGAACA
>CAYGXH010000568.1:0-1935 GCA_964353675.1 uncultured Chlorobiaceae bacterium | reverse complement strand
GTGCCATATAGATCCCGAACTGCTGAAACACCGACAGTATTCTTATATCTTTTTGCCTGAATTACGACTTTTCCGCCTATGACCGGTCTGATATCAAACGCGACTGCATCTACCCCTCCGTCTCGCGATGATCTGGTTAATTTTGATTCCAATCCCATCTGCTTAAATAAGTTGCTCACAAGATTTTCGAATTCAAAAGGATTTAGCTCCATTAGGTTAGGTCGCGATTCCAGATCAGACAAAACATCGCTTTGTTCAACAAAGCGTTTATCTACCATGTCAAACTCAACAATAGGTTTGACTGGCTGCACTTCATCAGGTCTTGCAGAGACGGAAGCCCCAAGGTTGCGCAGACATGCTTTTTTATCAACTCTTGCTAAATCTAGCTGAAGGAAACTATCCTTTGTAACGCGGACAGAGATTATGTAAGGACGAATATCTCTTCCTGTCGACGCATCCACGGTTTGTACGAAACCGTTAAATACAACGACATTTATATGATTGCCTTGATCTGCTTCTAGGAGCTCGTGACTGGTTCTCAACGTGATAGATGCCATAAGGTCTTGATATAAATCTTTTATATCGGGTGCCTTTCTGGGCTTCTCTTCTATAGAGTCTTTTGCTTTTACGTACTTGAACTCTGCCGTTTTAGGAATGATCTCAGGAGTAGGAAGTTCATAGTCCACTACAAGTTCCTTTGATTCTGGCACATATGCTATTCGAAATTCTTGTGGAAAATCTTCGGGATATTCGGATCTCTCAAGCACCATATTACAATAGGTAACTACTGCATTCGGATCGCCGGCTTTATAGTTCATTCGAAATTCATCAATCTCAACATCTCTTTGTTTGACCTTTAGCTCATACGCTGCCTTATTTTCCTCATAATGCTTCCTATCCTCTTCAAGCTGCAACATTCTTTTTTCTTCGACTTCTCGATATCTTTTTAAATCCTCTTGATATCTTTTTTCGGCTTCTTGAATTGCTTGAAAATACCTATTTTGGGTGCCCGGGATAATCCTTTTTATGGCACTTGGCTCCTTAATCCCCTTAAGATAATTTTCTTTATCTGGCGCCGGACGAGATTCGGCGAGGGATGGCGGCGGAGAAAACTTTGGGAAGGGATCCAGAATCCTTAAATCATTAAAATTTACAGTATCATTCACAGACAACGTGTGACTTAAGACTTCGCTCATCTCCTTAAGTTTATCCCTGAGTTCATTGTTTCTATTTTCAGTTTCTTCTATTCGCTCTTCTAAGTAGCGCTGCTTGGCCTCCTTCTCGGACCTAAGTCGGGCACGCTCCATGTTTCTTTGCCCCTGAATCTGCATTCTTATTTGACGCCTTTGAGCAGCTTCGGCTTGCCTTCGAGAACGAGCAGAGTCTCTTGCAATCGCGTTGATAACACTAACGAAAGAACTTCTTCTTCCCATTTTGACCTCTCTACATTATAAATCTCCCGGTCGTCGTCCTCTCTAGGAGGGCTTATAGGGATTTGTTTTTTGCATGACGCCACAATCGCAACTATTAAGGTTGGCGTCGATTCCACCCTTCATGACAAAAGGATACCACCTGCCGTGGATAGGCGTCAAGAATCTGAACGAGTTTCAGCGCGATGGTATAGACCTCTTCCCATGTCACAAATATGCCACAAAAATTGTTGAATTACGCTGAAAATATGGTATTGGGATTGAAAAGACAAAACAAGATAATCTGAGGCACATCAGGGAGAAACGCATAAATAAGGGAGCGCGCCAGAGAGGACTCGAACCTTCGACCTTCTGATTCGTAGTCAGACGCTCTGTATCCAGATATAGACCTCTCCCCGTGTCACACCGGCGCAAAATTTGCTTAAGCTCGCCTAATCTGGCTTAATGGTGGTGGTCGTCACGAAACTCTAAATCATTATATATGTATAACTTACGAGCGTCCAAC
>CAYGXH010000567.1:0-1936 GCA_964353675.1 uncultured Chlorobiaceae bacterium | reverse complement strand
GGAATCGGCGTCGTAGCATACAGCCCCATGCAGTCAGGATTACTCAGCGGTACATACGATATCAACAGGATCGCTGCGGATGACTGGCGGCGCAATAATAAATATTATAAGGAACCATACCTCTCCCGCGCTTTGAAATTTGTCGACGACCTGAAGCCAATCGCTCGGGCACGAAATACCTCGGTGGGACAACTGGCAATTGCATGGGTCCTCCGCCACCCGGCAGTCACCTCAGCGATCGTCGGCGCACGCGCTGAAGCTCAAATAGAGGAAATTACCGGAGCGCCAAGTTGTACTCTCAGCAACGAGGACTGCGCGAAGATCGATACCCTCTCCCAAAAATTCTAAGAGCCGTTTCAGCATACTTTTCTGCCATGAAAAAATTTGTTATCTTCCTCAGCGGCAGAAAATAAAATCATCAATATAAAATTTCACGGAGAATGAAAAAGACTGCATGACTCCCTCATTAAAGCCGATACATCTGCCGGCACCCCGCGAAACAGGAAAAATGACAGTAACCGAATCCCTCAGGAAACGAAGGTCTATCAGAAGCTACAGTGATGGCTCACTCACTCTTGACGAACTGTCACAACTTCTGTGGGCCGGTCAGGGTATAACGGGAAGCGAGGGGAACCGTACATCGCCCTCTGCCGGGGGACTATATCCCATCGAACTCTATGCTGTTATCACTAATGTTGATAACCTCGAGAGCGGGATTTACAGATACGACCCCAAAAACCATACGCTCGTTCTCCTTACTGCAGGTGATAAGAGGGCGGAACTTGCTGATGCAGCCTTACAGCAGGAGTGTGTTATGAAGAGCGCCGCTTCCATTGTAATAATGGCCGACATTTCCAAAACATCATGGAAATATGGGGAACGCGCCGAACGGTACGTTTTTATGGAATCCGGCCATGTTTCTCAGAATATTCACCTCCAGGCCACAGCTATGAACATAGGTACGGTTGCCGTCGGCGCTTTTTTCGATGACCGTGTTAAAGCTGTCTTCAAACTGCCGGCAAATCTGCGTCCCCTCTACATCATGCCGATCGGTCGTACGTAGATCCGGTTGAGAGCTTCAATGAAATTATTATGACAGAGAAAGAATCAAAAAAAGTCATACGCACTTTCTCTCTCGCATCGTTTCTGAACGACTTTGGTTCCGATATCATCTATCCAGTCTGGCCTCTCTTTGTTACTTCGATCCTTGGGGCGAATATGGCTGTTCTCGGACTCATCGACGGACTCGGGGAAGCGGTTGTTTCAATATCCCAGGCAGCCTCAGGTTATCTTACAGATAAATTTCGAAAAAGAAAGATTTTCATCTGGACGGGATATCTCTTAGGCGCTTTTTCACGGATTGGATATGCATTATCCACAACGTGGCATCACATTATTCCAATTCGTGTACTCGACCGCATGGGAAAGATCCGCAGTGCGCCCCGTGATGCTATCGTGGCTGATATATCAACAGACGATAACCGGGGAAAGAATTTCGGTCTCCTTCGCGCTATGGATAATCTCGGCGCCGTCTGCGGCATATTATTCTGCATAATATTTTTTAACCTCGGATATAAAACACTCTTTCTCATCGCCGCTGTCCCCTCTTTTATCGGTGCGGTTATAATCTTGTTTTCCATTAAAGAAAAAAGTGATCCAACAATTGCAATCTTCAAGGGTTTGTCTTTACGTGATCTCAGCAGGGATTTCTGGATTTTTCTTATTCTTAGTTCTATCTTCTCTCTTGGCGCTTTTAGTTATAGCTTCCTCCTCTTATACGCAAGTGCCTCGGGTATTAAACAATCTTCTATACCAGTGCTCTACCTCGTTTTTACCGCCTGTGCAGCTGCGGGATCTTACCCTTTTGGGAAATTATCTGATCAACTCGGGCGAAAAACAGTAATAGTAGTTTCATTCATTCTCTTGATTTCCGTTA
>CAYGXH010000566.1:0-1942 GCA_964353675.1 uncultured Chlorobiaceae bacterium | reverse complement strand
TCGCCGTCGTTCCGCGCCTCCTCCCACCTCGTCCCATGCCTTACGCCGGATCATCGCTGTACCCCGCACCGGACAACCCCAACGACGGAACAAAAAAGACTCTAAAAAGTTACTTCCAACTATTCTCTCACTTCGTATCAACCCATCATAATTGCCTTTTATACCCTCTATCTCGACTACTCCCTTCGCGTATCTCTCGTATGGGTTAAACACGAACCCCACATCCGGATGTCGCTCCAACACTCCTGCCCACTTCTCAAGCAGATCGTTGCGGTATAGGTCATCGTGATGCAACAGAGCGATGTATGGACGGATAGACTGCGCAACGGCGAAATTAGCATTGCCCGGCATGCCCACGTTGTGGGACATGCGCAAAGGCTTGATTCTCGCATCCCCTGCCGAAAGGGATACGATGTGTTCCCAGGTGCCATCGGTAGAACAGTCATCGCTGACGATGACTTCGTATCCCGTAATGGTCTGATCCAAAATCGACCTTAGGGTCGATTCGATCACATCGACGTGGTTATAAGTGAGCAGACAGACGGAAATCTTTTCGCCAACTTTTGAATTCACTTACACGAACTCTGGGGACAACAATATCAAACCAGAAAATTATCAAAATCGTTTTTGCAATCTCATTACCACTCCGATAGCCAGGTGGTTGGGGAATGCCATGCCTCTGCCATATGTATTAAACAACCGCTGAACGATGCGCGACCTCCAGTATTTGAAAGAACTACGTATGGGAGGAGGAAATTGATGTTTGCCTTGACCGTCTAAATATCTGTCAACCCCCCCATAACCAAGGTACTCAAACCACTCCCTAATTATCACCATTCCCCTAGTCTCAGCGTATCGTTCAAACCAATTAGGCAATAGCCGGCAACAATCTACCGGATAGGTGTGCAGTGCCCATACCGCGGGGGCAATTATTACAAGCAGGCCTAAGTCATTTAGAAGTCTTATGGCGTTATCAAGTACGCGAATCGGGTCAACTGTGTGCTCAAGAACATTCAGAACAAAAATACAATTGAATTTTAACGAAGATGGAAAGAATCGCTGGATATCTTCGTATTCGAAGTCAGCAACAAAATTGATACGAGCCGACGCAGTTGTATCACTCGTGAAATACTCAATGCCCGCTTCAACGACGGTCTCTCTGCAAGTCCGCCCTCCATAACCAGCCCCGAGCTCAAGGACAGGGCCGGTTATAATTCCGGAATCGATAAGCCGCTTCACGTACGCAAGATCATTTTCTGTCATGTTCCGAAAACCTCAGGAACTTTCGACGCATTATCAATATACAAAACCCGCCTCGAGAACGCTTGCATCATCGGCCACTTTACACTTTTCTATCCGTCTAATCAATATCAGGTGACTGCATTCATGCAAACCCGTCTCCTACAGATGGCCCTTCATCAACTTATGCACCATGCAGTAAAGCTTCCATTGGATATCCGCCTTCCGTCTGACTCTCAAAGTGAACCCCCCAAGCCCCGAGGCATGCCGTATGTTCGCAAATACGGGTTCTTGCGCTTTTTTTCGACTCGCAACTATTTGAGTTTATTGATACCAAATCTACGCAAAATTACTTTTCCTACGAACTCAAAGCCTTATAAGTGTTAAACGACCTTTTGAATATAAAATGACCCTGGTTCTCTGTCTCGCGTCAGAAATGGGCATTTTGCCTGTAGTTCTTCATAATGATTGTGGCGTAAATAGTTTAGTGCCCCAAGAATTTTCCATTCTCGGTTAGATGTAAGAAAAGCCTCCAGCAAATACTGCTCGTTCCACAATCTTACTTCATCCATGACCCATTCTTTCAAATAATCCTTTGGGGAAAATATATCGTGAATATGAACGATGACACCCATCTTTAATGAAGGGAGCAATTCCAAGTACTCGAAAAGTACATCACCTTGTGGTCTGATGATATGGGATG
>CAYGXH010000565.1:0-1956 GCA_964353675.1 uncultured Chlorobiaceae bacterium | reverse complement strand
AGAGTCCCTAAAGGGAATGTAAAAATCATTCATCACTTTCTCATACGAATTTTTACCCGCCGCGATCGTATCCAGTTCCTCTTCCATCTTCGCGGTGAATCTAACGTTGAATATGTGCGGGAAGTGGGCAGTCAGGAGACTGTTTACCTCGATACCCAGCTGAACCGCATAGAGCTTACGGTCTTTCTGCTCGACGTACTTCCGGTCGATAATCGTACTCACAATCATTGCATAGGTACTCGGACGTCCGATGCCCAGCGCCTCCAGAGTTTTCACCAGACTCCCTTCCGTATACCGCGGCGGCGGCGAAGTTTCATGAGGATGAGAGACGACGTTCAGGAGCGATGAAGGTTGCCCTTCACTGAGGTTTGCCGGGAGTTTTTCATCTTTCACCTCCTCGTCTTCTTCTTCCGCTGCTTCGGTCTCCCCGTTGAGAGCATCATCGTAAACCTGGAGAAAACCACGAAATGTGTACTGTGACGACGTTGCTTTAAATTCAAATTCACCGCCTTCAACAATAACCGTCGTGCTCTCAATGCGTGCCGCCTCCATCTGACACGCCACGAACCGGTTCCATATCAGCT
The DNA here is from genome assembly GCA_964353675.1 of uncultured Chlorobiaceae bacterium. GTDB lineage: Bacteria > Bacteroidota > Ignavibacteria > UBA10030 > SZUA-254 > CAYGXH01. The sequence continues at coordinate 1,372 of CAYGXH010000565.1, read as the reverse complement.
CATAGAGTCTGTATAAATCTTTATCCAGGAATTTCTTCACTGATTGGGGCGGAAACTGTATTGAGGTCGGACGTATCGCCTCGTGTGCATCCTGAGATGTTTTTTTCTTCCTGTATGTATGCGCATGCTTCGGAAGGTACTCCTTCCCATAGTTATTGAAGACGTACTCCCGCACGGCCGTCACCGCATCGGAACTGAGACGAACGGAATCCGTTCTCATATAGGTTATGAGCCCGACCGATCCGTGGCTCCCGAGTTCCACACCCTCGTAGAGTTTCTGCGCAACTTTCATTGTTCTGGACGCGGATAACCGCAATTTTTTCGACGCCTCCTGCTGGAGAGTACTCGTTATGAAGGGCGGTAGCGGATTCCGTTTCATTTCGCGTTTCTGGAGGGAAGCGATCCGAAACGTACAGTTCCTGATACGACCGCAGTATTCTTCCGCTTCATTCTGAGAACGTATATAGAGGTACCTGTCGGCTGTTCCCTTACGCTCTGCCTCCGAGAGGTTGTCTCTGGATGGAACGATGAGTTCCTTCTTGTCAATGCGGAATAGCTTTGCAAAGAAGGGATCGCTTATCTTCGTTTTAAATTCTCCGATAATCGACCAGTAATCGGTGGCTTTGAAGGCGGTAATTTCAGCTTCCCTCTCACAGATGAGCCGCAGGGCAACTGATTGAACACGCCCTGCAGATAAGCCGTAAAACAGAGTTTTCCAGACAAAAGGACTCACCTTATAACCGACGATCCTGTCCATTACCCGGCGCGCTCTTTGGCTTGACACAAGGTCCTCGTTAATTTTTCGGGGATTTTTCATTGCCTCAGTGATCCCACGCTCGGTAATTTCATGAAACAGCACGCGGTATATCTCGGAATTAGGGCCGGTGATTTCCCCCGCAATATCGGCAGCTATTGCCTCCCCCTCACGATCGGGGTCAGTGGCTATGTAAATCTTCTTGGCTTTATCCGCGGCAGCACGAAGGGTTTCAATAATTTCTTCCTTTCCTTCGATCGCCTCGAATGTTGGCGTGTAACCGGCATCGATATCGACGCCGAGTTCGCTCTTCGGAAGATTCTTTATGTGCCCGACCGAAGCATGGACAATGTACTCCTTGCCGAGGTACTTATTGATTGTTTTTGCCTTTGCGGGCGATTCAACTATGATGAGTGATTTTTCCATTATCAACCGATATTTTCTGAACTATAAGACATACTGATGGTTTAAGATACCCAGAAGGATCGAGTCCTCGCGACGCGCCATGCTCTTTTTCAGGCGGATATTATCGTCCCGGTAGCCGATGAGGTGAAGAAGACCATGGATAATAAGACGTGAGTATTCGTTTTTGTAAGTAACACTATATTCCCGCGCCTG
>CAYGXH010000564.1:0-1967 GCA_964353675.1 uncultured Chlorobiaceae bacterium | reverse complement strand
TTTACAAAGGAAGGTGGAAGTGTTGTTGTTAGTGTTGGCTTTGAACCCACCCTAGCCCTCCCCTTAGTAAGGGGAGGGAACGATATCTCCCTCTTGATAAGGGGGAGAGAAAGAGGGGGTCAGAAAGGAAATAGTGAAGGTACGGTTGTAATTTCTGTTTCTGATACCGGACACGGCATCTCACCCGAACACCTTCCCCATATATTTGATCGATTCTATCGTGTAGATGATACTCACACAACCGAAGGAACAGGAATCGGTCTTGCACTTGTGAAAGAACTTGTCCAGCTTCATCATGGCACTATTACAGCAGAGAGTGAGCAAGGGAAAGGATCAGTATTCACATTAACATTACCAGTAGAAAAAAATGCTTATGCTGAAGAGGAAATTTCTAAATCTCCACTGCAACATGATGAGCTTGAACAGTATGCATTCACCGAGCCTGCCGAAGATGTTGAATCCGTCGGAATTACAAAATCAATGGATGGAAAGCCAATAATTCTTATTGTAGAAGATAACGCAGATTTGAGAAAATATATCTGTGAATTTCTTGAAAAGGATTATGCTATAATGGAATCGGGAGACGGTGAAATGGGATATAATGCAGCGATGGAGATTATACCCGATCTTGTTATCAGCGATATCATGGTGCCAAAAATGGACGGGATCAAATTATGCCGAATCCTAAAGCAAGATGTAAGAACAAGCCATGTACCTGTCATACTGCTAACTGCCCGGGCTGGCACCGATAGCAAAATCGAGGGTTTGGAGACAGGTGCGGATGATTACATCACAAAGCCCTTTGATTTGCGTGAACTCTCTGCCAGAGTAAAGAACCTGGTTGAGCAACGGCGTCAGTTAAGACAGAAATTTTCAGCCGGTACGATTCTGAAGCCCGGGGATGTCGCTGTAACTTCGCTCGATGATGACTTACTGAAAAGGACCATGGCTGTAGTTGAGAAGAATATTGGTAATGAGGAGTTTTCGGTTGAGGACCTTGCCCGCGAGGCATGCTTAAGCAAAACTCATCTTAATCGAAAGATCCATGCATTGACAAATCTTTCACCATCAGAATTTATTCGCTACGTGAGGCTTCAGGGTGCGTACGAATTATTAGAGAAGAACGCAGGAAATGTCGCAGATGTAGCTTACCAGGTTGGTTTCGGTAGCCCTACGTACTTCAGCACATGTTTCCGGGAACGGTTTGGTTATCCCCCCTCTGAAGTTCATACCAAGAATCGAGAGATTGATTAAACGACTATCATATCAGTGATCCTTCCGGTCGGTAATTGACCGTTGCACCCCTTCGTCACAGACCCTCCATTTCCACCCTTTTTCACTATCCTAGCAATAAATGGTTTAAAAGTTAACATAAAAGGTTCAAAATTGATACCCACCCCCGTATCGATTTTATTACCTTTGTGATAGGAGTACAAGAAACCTGAGAAAATTATGAAACCGGGAATTCTAAATACTTTGAGCCCACACACTACAATATTTTACAAACTGCAAGCAAGAAGTCATGTAACGCTGACCGTGTTCGATACACTCGGGAGGCTAATCGCAACTCTTGTTAATGAAGTCGAAGAACGTGGGGATAAGTCAGTGAATTTCAACGCAAACGGACTTGCGAGCGGTGAATATTGGTATCGGTTATTTGTCCAGGCTGTAGGTCAAAATGGAAAATCTAAGAGTTACACAAAAAGAAAGAAAGTATTTTTACTCAAATAAAAAATTTGATTAAGGAGTTAATCATGAAGCATTTATCGATTTTTATCGCATTGTACATTCTTTGCTCATACGCACTCATTGCCCAATGGACTCACATCGGTCTCGAGGGCAGAAGCATTAAAGAGATAGCTGTAGAATGCAATGCACTTTTTGCGGTTACTGAGGACGGGAGTACGTTCCGGTTAATTGATGGGGGTAACACTTGTGATAGTGTTTTCGAGTTTAGCGGTACAACT
>CAYGXH010000563.1:0-1971 GCA_964353675.1 uncultured Chlorobiaceae bacterium | reverse complement strand
CAAGTACTGAATATTACCCGGGGGCAATCACTCACTTTTTCAGCAAAATGCAGGCAAATCGAGGCGGACGGAGCGGCGGTGCGCTGGAGATGATGCTTTCAACACATCCGCTTGATGCAGATAGGATAGCTCATGTCAATAAAATTCTGACAACGATGGGTAATCCAACCGCAAACGAGGCGAACATATTTTCGGAAAAATATAAAGCGTTTAAAACGAAATTACCCTGAAAATCACCCTTTCTTTTTCAAATAGGCTGTTTTTAGATTATTTTAAGCAAATACATCTGTTTGATTTACACACATCTTTCTTGTACATTTGAACAAGGAATTCATCATCTTTTGACAATTTAGGCGCAATATTTCACTGCATGCTGGCACAGGTAATCGGAAATATCATTTTTATTTTCCTCATCGTTTTCGCGAATGGTTTTTTCGTGGTGGCAGAGTTCGCGCTTGTCAAAGTACGCATTACCCAGATAAATGAGCAGCTGAAACGGGGCCGCCGGTTTGCTCCGCTCGCACAGCACATTCTGGAACATCTCGATTCGTATCTATCTGCCTGTCAGCTCGGAATTACATTTACAAGTCTGGGTTTGGGATGGGTCGGTGAACCTCTCCTGGCCGAAATGCTCCGGGAGCCGTTCTATTCGATCGGCGTGGTAAATGAAAAGGTGCTCCATATCTTCTCGTTCGCAGTGAGCTTCGGTATACTGACCTTCCTCCACATTGTCCTGGGCGAACAAGCGCCGAAAATGCTTGCCATTCAAAAAGCCGAAACGGCAACAATGATCGTGGCGTTTCCCCTCCAACTTTTTTACCGCGTATTCAGACCGGTAATATGGACACTTAATGTCTGTGCGAATTTCGTTTTGCGGACTCTCGGCATAAATCCGGTCAGACCGGCTGAATTGGTCCATTCTGCAGAAGAACTGGAAATGTTAGTCGACGAAGGCGCGCGAACCGGAGTTCTGACAAAGACCGAGCAGGAGCTGATATCGAGTATTTTCGAATTCTCCAATACGACCGCAAAAGAAATCATGATTCCCCGCACGGAGGTCATCGCGATAAACATGGATACTAAGAGGGAACGGCTGATCCAGATCGTAACTGAAGAGGGTTACTCGCGGATGCCTGTTTATAAGGACTCGATCGATAATATCATCGGATGTATATATACAAAGGACCTCATCAGCCTGCTTGAACACCGTGATCTGATAGTCCTGCATGATATTATCCGCCCGGCCTATTTCGTTCCCGACCAGATTAAAATCAGTAAGCTCATGAAAGAACTCCAACAGCAGAAGATGCATATGGCGATCGTCATAGATGAATTCGGCGGAACGGAAGGTATCGTGACCATGGAGGATATCCTCGAAGAAATCGTCGGAGAAATACACGATGAGTACGACGAAGTCCTGAAAGATATCGAACACGCAACCGATGGATCGGCTCTCGTTAATGCGAGAATGAATATCAGGGATTTCAATGAGAAGTATTTGGCAGAAATACCGGAAGATCCTGAGTACGATACCATCAATGGATTTTTACTGAAGCTAACGGGACATATACCGGAGATGCATGAAGAAATTCCGTTTAACAATCTGCACATTACGGTTATAAAAAAATCTCAGCGACGGATACGACAAGTAAAAGTAAGAAAAGTCAATCCACCCGACTCTGTTTCAGAGTAAGATATAGTCTGATGATGATGCATGCCACGTGTATCCACTTTTGAGGAATGAACGCTTGTCTTCATTTACAGTGGCCCGGAACTCATTTTTTAATCTTTCCTCGTTTGTAATTACTGCGCTTGTAACCTTTCTCCTAGTACCGGTGATGCTCGCGTACCTGGGGCCCGTCGGTTTCGGCATCTGGGCTGTCGTACGTGTGCTTATGAACTATGCATCGCTTAGCGACCTGGGACTGACGAACGCAATTACAAAGTTTGTCGCGGAAAAACGTTTAGACA
>CAYGXH010000562.1:0-1975 GCA_964353675.1 uncultured Chlorobiaceae bacterium | reverse complement strand
CATTCAATCAGGTTTGATTTATTTAGGAAGTGCTGTGAAAAGAGATTCATTGAATATCGGTTATAGGTTTCAGTACGCGCGAAATCTTGCTCTTTTGGGTGATACCCGTAGTGCGCAGACACAGTATGAAATGATTATTAAACTTGATTCGGAATATATCCCAGCGTATTTTCAACTTGGTGTGCTTCTTTACGATGGTAAAGCATATCAGCAGGCCCGTGAAGTTTTTGAGTGTCTTCTTAATTTAAATCCTTATGATTTCCTCGCGAATTATTACCTCGGGATCACATACATCGCCCTCGGCGACAATAAGTTGGCATTTTCCAAACTATCAAGATGTGTTGCACAAAATAACCGCTACATCCCGGGTCTTTCTGCACTTGCCTCGCTTTACTTTGCAGATAGCGAGTATGCAGGATCATTACGACTTTATTTGAGGGCGATAGAATTGCAACCGGATAATCCTGAATTCTATCACAAGGCGAGTGTGACATTCTGTAAAATGAAAAAAAATGACAGCGCATTTGTTTATTCCCGGAAAACGGTAGAGCTTGATTCTTCCAATGGTACTTATCAGGCACAATTTGGATATACTGCTCTTCTGACGGAGCAATACGGGATTGCGCGGATTGCATATCAAAAAGCTATCGCGAAAGAACCGACCGAACCAACGTATTATATTAATTTAGCGTTGGCATACACAAAACTTGATTCCACCGAAAATGCGATTAGTGCGTATAGCCGGGCTCTCCAGGAATACCACCCAGAATCAATCGGCATGGTGCACTACCGTCTTGGTTCGTTATTTTATACAAGTAAAAGGTACCGCCGGGCGGCTGTTGAGTGCCGGAAAGCCATTGATCTTGATCCGCGGAACACCGACGCGTATTTCTATCTCGCACTCGCGTACGATCGGTTGAAAGATACTACGAACGCGATAAGGAATTATGGGCTTTACTTAGAACAGGCCCATATCGATAGTCTTCGCATCGATAACGAGCAGCTGAAGCAGGCACGGGAGCGGCTGAATTTCCTGAAGAAATCAAAGTGAGGTTGATTTTTTTAATCCGACCTGCAAATTACATTCTTATCCTTATAATTAATCAATCATGTCATACATCGGTGAATTAAGTGCACTGCTAACTGCTTGCCTCTGGGCTGGAAGTGCGATGGTGTTTTCATCTGCCATTAAAAGGACAGGATCGTTTCAGGTTAATATAACACGACTAATCCTCGCGGCGATTTATCTTATCATTTTCATACTTGTTCTCGGTCTGGATATAAAATTGTCGCTGCGGCAGTATGCCAATCTCTGCATCAGCGGCTTCATCGGATTATCTCTTGGCGATACTTTTTTATTCAAGGCATTCCAGGAAATTGGCGCTCGGATCAGTATGCTCATTATGTCGCTTGCACCTGCCATAGCCGCGGCTCTCGCTTATTTTTTTCTTGGTGAAACTATATCCATGCTCGGCGTGATCGGAATGGGCGTTACAATATTTGGCATAGGTATTGTTGTTTTCGACCGATCGGACAGGGTTTCGGAAAAGAATATTGCAAACGTTGCAGGGATCATCTATGCTTTACTTGGCGCAGCAGGCCAGGGTGTGAGTCTGATATTCGCAAAAATGGCATTTCAGGAATCGGATGTAAATGGTTTCGTCGCGTCATCAATCAGAATTATTTCCTCGTTGATTTTCCTCCTTCCCCTTGCTATGATGACAAGCCGGTTTGAGAGTCCTTTGAGGATGCTGAAAAGAGACAGGAGGGCTTTTTCTCTGACGGCCCTCGGAGCCCTGCTCGGATCCTTTCTCGGCATTTCGTTCAGTCTCATTGCGATTGATTATACGGACGTTGGTGTCGCGGCGACGATAATGGCGATTGTGCCAATCATCATGCTTCCGATTGTCAGCATTTATTATAAAGAAAAATTAAATTGGCGTGCTGTGAGCGGCGCGTTCGTCGCTGTCGGCGG
>CAYGXH010000561.1:0-1980 GCA_964353675.1 uncultured Chlorobiaceae bacterium | reverse complement strand
GGTTGGTTTCGAGGGCCTCCTTGAGAAGTCAGGGTTTCATCTTTTCCTGTGCAAGTATTGGTTGATGGACGACCGCATAAATGATAAATAGAACGAAGAATATAACACGATACATTTGATTTCTCTCTATAAAATACTCTATACAGTATTAACAACCCACCCCAACAGAGGGTTCCTCCTACTGTATAAAAACGTTCGTGTAACAAGGAGGTTCTTTTTGGTCAATCCCAGGATAAAATCCCAATCCTACAATCCGAAGTGCATAATCCTTTCGAAGGTTTACATTTTTCAAGCACAATAAACCTTTGGAAGGTTAGGCAGTGATATGTAAGTCGGAATGGCATTCCGACTTACACGCCCACGGGCCAGCGTATAGCCATCCCAAACTAAAAGTCCATCCTGCGAAAGGCACGGACAGATAACCACAGATAGAGTATACAAGGAAACAGTGATAACATTAAAATCGTTACATCTGCCGATCGCAACATGATAATGTTGAATGTAATTTCCTGCAATTCATGCACCCTGGGTAGAACGGTACTAACTACGTTCCGGAATATTTGATAAACTGGACTTCCAAATACGGCTCCCATGTAACCTTCCTGACTGCCCAGCAGAGGTGAAACCAGCAAAACATGAGCAAGCGCCAAACCTGTGACCATGCCTGTACTCTTCCCGATAATTCCGATATAGACCATAAGTGCATAGAGAGCGCTGAAAGACACGATGATCGGAACTGCTGAGAGAAGCAGGTTCCAGTTCCAAATGCCGGTCTTCGCCGTGAGAATGATCCAGAAGCTGACTATGAATATGAGCTGAACAAGAGTAATTGCAGCTGTAACGCCTGTGAACACTGCCAGAATAATGGATCTTCGCGAAATCGGTTTCGAGAGATAGAGAATGAATGTCCGGCTGTTGATTGCCTCTGGTATAATCTGCGCAGTCGCAATCACACTGAGCACGATCGCTGCCAGAAAATACAGCGCAGTGTAGGTTTCGGCAACCTGAGGAAGTATGTGCGGAAGATCAGCTCCGGAGATCGGTCTGCTGCCATAGATGCTGACGGAATTAATGATCCCGTCTCCGGCATCGATGTGCACGGTAAAGATTATGATGAAAAGAAGGATCGCTATAGCTGCGAATAAACCGGCTGTGATCTTCTGTGAAAGCGTTACATTCATCGTGTGCAGGGTTAATGCTAAAAATTTCACGGTTGATTACCTCCTTCAGTCATGGAAAGGAATGCGTCTTCAAGCGAGCTTCGTCTGGTAGTTACCGAACCAGGCGTGACGCCGGCGGAAGCAAGAAGTTCAAGGATGGGACCAAGGCGGATCGATACAGGCAATTCAATCGTCGTTACATCTCCGCTGATAGAAATGCTGAACGGGTACAATTCATCCTCCAACGACTTCGGAACAGCACCATTAACCTTTATCTCTATGTATTCTCTTTGCGATGTAAACTCCCTGAGAGTTCCCGCTTTTATGATCGTTCCTTTGTTCATGATTGCCACCCGGTCTGCCAGCATCTCCAGTTCTGAGAGGAGATGAGAGTTGATGAGTATTGTATTTCCGGCCGAGCGGTAGGCGCTTAGAAATTCCCTCATGTCTTTCCTTCCCCGCGGATCAAGTCCGTCAGACGGTTCATCTAGTAGCAGCAGGCGGGGTTTGTGCAGGATCGCCTGAGCAAATCCGATTTTTTGAAGCATTCCCTTGGAAAAATTTTTCATCGGGACATTCTTCCACTCATCCATGTAAATGAGTGTCATAACTTCCATGATCCGATGCGAGAGGGTTGATCCGCTCATGCCGTTCAGGCGTCCCATGAGGCAAAGGAAATGATGCGGCGTCATCTGCAACGGAAAGGGGATCTGCTCGGGTAGATAGCCGATCTGTTCCCGTACGGAAATATCGTCGATTGATTTACTCATGATTCGTATATGCCCGGAAGTTGGGTGGATAGTGCCGGCAATAATTTTCA
>CAYGXH010000560.1:0-1991 GCA_964353675.1 uncultured Chlorobiaceae bacterium | reverse complement strand
GCTTTTTCGAACAGTCTGACTCCCCAATCAAGACTTGAGACCAGATTGTCCTTAGGAGTATTGACATCAATAGAATCCGTTGAACGACGTGCGTAACCCGGCTCATACTTATCCTTTGCTTTGATAAAGTTTATGTGAGCGAAGAAGACGCCATCCTCTTTGCCCTTGCCCACACGGAAGCCATACAAATTCTGCTTAAAACTTGGCGGTGTACCGCTTGAACCTTCAATTGCACGTTTGGTTTGTCCCCCCGTAAACATAATCACAAAATCACCCGGAGTCACCTGCACCGTACCCCCCCTTACAAGCACGCCATTAAGGGAGTACTCTGAAAAAACGGGGTGAGCATCCAGAATGGTTGCATCCAACCATTCGTTTCGAAAATGCAAACCGAACCGGTTGAATGGTTGTCGAAATCCCTCCTCCAGCGTGGATAGCATAATCGGCAGATCGATAGAGAATGAGGAGAATGAAATGTTTGGACTGATCTTGAATGTGCGGATCCACTCTGGGCGATGTTGGTCTTTGCCGGTGATTCTATCATATTGAACATCAGCCTGTGCCGTTCCGGATATTTTTAGGAGGTGATCTTGTGCGCAAACCCTTTCAATTAACATGGAAAATGACAAAGTCAAAAATATCAGCGGGTAAACAATTACCGATGCAAATATTCTTTTCTTATTCCCAGGGCATGCAATCATAATCTTCTTCATCACGGCAGAATAAAATTAAACCGAGCAGACGGATATGGATTAATATCTGGAAACACTTTTTTACCAGTTTCAATGTCAGTGTAAAAAGAGGATATCCAGGAGTCAGAATAGGCAATGATCCATATGGTTGTGCCAGATGCTACACCAAGTCTTCTTATATTAATTAAGGGGAGATTGATCGTCCAGCTTGAGGCAGATCCTTGTCCATATACGGAGAATATATTAAGGTATGGATCAAAGGAGACGTTTTCGGTTGATCCAAAAAATAATCGAACCCTTCGATCAGCGAGATTGCCAATTCCATTAAAACTCCCACTAATTGTAACCTGGTCGGAGCCGATTGTCGGACGAACGTTAATCTGTGCAGTATATAGCGGAATTTCACCGAGAAATATTAGCTCATGAAAGGTTCTTCCACCACCAACAAATTGGTATCCCATATGCTTCTGAATGCCATAGCCAGATTTCGTCCATGACAATGTGTAAGTCCCGCTCACAAGCCCTGAAATGAAATAGCGACCGGTTGGATCGGTTGTTGATGAAAACGATGTTCCTTCCACTTCCACTAGAATGCCGCTCCGATCCGGGAGAAGGATACCATCATTACTGACGAGACCTGCATAACCAGTCAACTCTCCAGTAAGTTTTGGGCCTTCCGGTCCTTCGGGACCAATGCAACCCGTGGCAATAAATAACATCATTATCAATTGCACGATAAATATAATTGTCAAGTAAATAATTTTATGGATTCGATGCATAATAATCTCTTTTATGTGATTTTGAATTTTATTTTATGACTACCATTCTGAAAATGTGAATATATTTCTCAATTCAGGTAAATTGTCCTTCAATACATACCCGACAGCTCCAAGTCGTTTCGCTTCCGCCCGAAATTCCGGATCGTCATAATTAGTCACAATGATCACCCTCGCTTCCGGATCGAAGGTCTTGATGACCTCGGTTGCGTGCAGACCGTCAAGCTCCGGCATACGGATGTCCATCAGTACCCAGTCGGGCTGAATACGGACGTACTCGCGGACCGCTTCACGACCGTTACTGCACTGGTAAAAAGTGGCAGATAAACCCGAGAGTACACTCTTGATAGTCTCTCGCATTTTAGCGTTATCTTCTGCAACGAGGATGTTCATATACGATGGGGCATAATTGGCTCATATTATACAGAATGAACAGAGGAAAGGGAATAGAGAGAGACACTCATCCCGTGCGGGAGAAGCAATCATTTTTCTGGGGGGAAGTACCTAAGCCCAAGGTCATTGC
>CAYGXH010000559.1:0-1994 GCA_964353675.1 uncultured Chlorobiaceae bacterium | reverse complement strand
GTCGTTGATAATTACAACATCTTTAAGTTGACTACCCGCACCATCACCTAATGTGTCTATCTTGAAGATGAAATTATGACTAGTCGTATCCATTGTCGTGATATACAATAGTTCACTGGAATCTATCGGTGTTTCGCCGATCCAATAATGAGCCTTAAAGGTGTGTGTATGTTTTATCTGTAGATTAGAAAATATATATGTAGTATCAATCGAAGCGTACTTCATTGGTTCTCTTAGAATTGTATCATTACCATCCTGAATGATTGTGAGCGTCCATGGCCCATGACTTACATATACCTTCAACCGAATAGCCGCATCTGTCACTCCGACATCCTCTGCAATTAACTGAAGATTACCATATGCTGGTTCTGTCGGATCTTTTCGACATGATAGTCCAAATAGAATGATGAGTAGCAGTATAATATGAATGTACGTCTTCATCTCCGTCGATTGGTAAGCTATGGGTATGGTACGGAGAAATGGTGAGATTTTCAAGGTGGATTCTATTGTGAAAACGTCAAAAAGTTTGTATATTTCAGAGCTTATGAGTTTCGAAGTACAAGGTACAAAGTACTGTTTCTGAATCGCGCCCATGGCTCAATTTGGTACCCGCCCGACCGAACGTGATTAACTCTTAGCGTCGGTCGTTCGGGCGGGGAGCAGTCGACTACTTGATATGTTAAATGGGTGTTATATTTTTCTGGTAATAAGTTAAAATATCAACCAATAACGTTCTTTTACGGCAGAAATCTAACTAAGACATATTTTTTCCTCGCGCCCATGGCTCAATTGGTAGAGCAGCTGACTCTTAATCAGCGGGTTACAGGTTCGAGTCCTGTTGGGCGCACTGAGTCAATAAGTCGTAACTTCCTTTTTATCCTATGGGGCACCCTTATAGGGTGTTTTTAGGTTTCATTCTAATCAGTTTGGTAGTCAATCCTTTAGTAAGAAAAATCATTATGTAATAACATCCAAAAAAGTATACTCTTCTGGCCCCTTTAATATAAAAAAGTATCTGAAATTGACTTTGTATCTCAAATTTTGTAGTATGAAACAATAATAAATTGTGGTGGGTGAGGGATTTTTCAATTTATTAAAACAGAACACATAAAGGAGAAACACATGAAAAAATACTTTTATTTTATATTTGGAATCTTCTTGTTGATATCGATTACGAATGCACAGATTCCTAATGCCGGATTCGAAAATTGGACAGGAGATGAACCTGATGATTGGTTAACTAACAACTCTATTATAGCCGGATTGATTACTAAAACAACAGATTCCCATTCCGGTACAGCAGCTGTCAAAGGTAGCGTCCAGCACTTTATGACTATACCCTTTCCACCTATGTTAGTCTCGTCCGAATCGGGTTTCCCGGTCAGCTCGAAACCTGGGGCATTACATGGTTATTATAAACTTAACTCTGTCGGTGGTGATTCTATTTTTGTTGGGATTCTTATGACTGCCAACCATGTTGCAATCGGAGCCGGCTCTTTTGTAACAGGAACGACAACTGGCACATATCAGGAATTCGTAGCTAATATCGAATACACGCCAGCTACGACTCCCGATACAGCGTGGATTACTATTTTGCTTTCCAATACCGACAGCGTTCATACAGGTTCGACATTCCAAATCGATGATCTATCATTCACATCTGCAGATGATATTAGCGAAGAAGGATCACCCGATCGTTACACTTACGCTCTTGCACAGAACTATCCGAATCCGTTCAATCCTCAGACGCGGATTGAATACCAGTTAGCCGAACCTGCACGGGTCACGGTCGGAATATTTGATGTCCTAGGAAAGCAGGTGGCTACTATCATTGACCAGTATCAGCAGACAGGCGACCATGAGGTATTCTTTGATGGTTCGAACCTTTCAAGTGGTGTCTACTATTATCGGATGACGGCAGTTCCATCCTCAGGCAGTGTCATCACAAAGTCAAGGAAGTTAATAATAATGAAGTGACATTTTAAGACATTTTG
>CAYGXH010000558.1:0-1997 GCA_964353675.1 uncultured Chlorobiaceae bacterium | reverse complement strand
ACGCCGGCGATGATCTGGAATCTGATAAACACAGGCTTTCGCAACGGTTCCTACAACATGGAGTTTGATGAAGCGGAGGCATACCGATTAACACAATCTCTTGATTATCCCACACTTCGTTTCTACGGATGGAGGCCCCCCGCAATATCGATCGGACACAATCAGAGCATGGAAGATTTTGACACAGAGCGGATTTCTGCCGCGGGAATTGATATCGTCCGCAGGCCTACGGGTGGGCGCGCTATCCTCCATTCCGATGAATTAACCTACAGTGTGGTTATTAGACTCGATAACAGCGGACCGCGCGCACTCTACAAATTTATCAACGAGGGCCTCCTGCGCGGTCTTAAGTACTTGGGCGTGGAAGCCGAGCTGACAGGCAAGGGAACCGATTTCCAGGAATTTTACAGAAGTCCGTCATCGATCCCATGCTTCTCCAGTTCCGCCAAGTGCGAAATTCAGTACAGTGGTAAAAAACTCGTCGGCAGTGCCCAACGCCGCTACGGTCAGGCGATACTCCAGCACGGATCCGTACTTCTGGGTTCGAGTCATCGTAAAATCGTCGACTTTCTCGCACCGCACCTCCATCAGGTGAGGGATACCCTTATAGAAGAGATATCGTCGAGAACAATTGATCTGGAAGAAATTCTCGGAAAACGGATAGCGTTCAGCGAAGCCGCCGACGCCTTAGAGCGGGGATTTGCAGACGAGCACGGCATCCGCTTCCGTCAAAAAGAAATCATTGAAAATACGTGAGGCAGATTACATATGAAACAACATAATGCACAACCAACAAAACCGCGCGTGGTTACGACCAAGACGGTCATCACCATGAAGCGAAACGGCGAGAAGATCGCGATGCTTACGGCATACGACTTTCTCGTTGCGAAATACCTCGATCAGGTAGGAATCGATATCATCCTCGTCGGAGATTCTCTCGGGAACGTCGTCCATGGTTACGAGACCACCCTTCCGGTCACAGTCGACGATATGATCTACCACGCAAAAGCGGTAAAACGCGCCGTGAGGAACGCACTCGTCGTAGTCGATATGCCGTTCATGTCATTTCAGACCAGCATCGATGATGCAATCCGGAATGCGGGAAGAATCATGAAAGAAGTTGGTATTGGAGCGGTGAAACTCGAAGGAGGCGCCTACATCTCGGATATCGTGAAGCATCTGGTGAAAATCGGCATCCCTGTCATGGGGCATCTCGGACTGACGCCACAGGCAATCAATAAATTCGGTACGTATGAGGTACGTGCAACAACGAAAGATGAAGCAGTTCAACTCCTTGAAGATGCCAAAATTCTCACCGATTCGGGCGCGTTTGCAATCGTGCTCGAAAAAATACCTGCCAAGCTTGCAAAGAAAGTCACGGAAACGATATCCATCCCCACCATCGGCATCGGCGCCGGGCCGGACTGCGACGGCCAGGTGCTCGTTGTTTACGATATGCTGGGATTAACCGAAGAGTTCAAACCCCGTTTTGTCCGCCGCTATTCGGAGGTTGCCGAGACGATGCGTGCTGCATTCAGGACCTACATCAAGGACGTGAAAGCGGGCAAATTTCCAACAACAAAGGAAAGTTATTAGGCACAGACCGTGAAAAAGAAATGGACCATTCTGGTTTCCAATGATGACGGCATAGATGCACCCGGGATTTTTGCCCTCGTCGGCGAATTGAAAAAAATCGGAAACGTCATTGTCGTAGCCCCTGATGAACAACGCAGCGCGGTAGGACATGCTATTACGATGAACTACCCCCTACGGGTTAAGAAATTCTATAAGAACGGGAAATTTTTCGGATATGCCGTTGAAGGAACACCGGCAGATAGTGTAAAAATCGGTGTCGTTACAGTCCTCGGTAAAAATCCTGATCTGCTGGTCTCGGGTATTAATCATGGATCAAATACGGCAATCAATATCATCTATTCCGGAACTGTCTCGGCGGCGACGGAAGGAAGGATACTCGGAATTCCTTCACTTGCAGTTTC
>CAYGXH010000557.1:0-2008 GCA_964353675.1 uncultured Chlorobiaceae bacterium | reverse complement strand
CTTGCAGCTGCATATTCCTTCTTAAAACGATTGATAATATATTCTGGTGTATTTATACGTGTAGATAAAACTGCGTGAGCTATATACTTGTATAATGCTTCCTCAGCAAACTTATGCACAACCATCTCTCCATCAGTAGCTAAACCATCACTTATATATTTTATTGTAATAATCTTTCCTACGATGTCTGAACTAAAGTGAACTAATCCTTTAACTCTATCAATATAGAATGTTCCATTATTTTGCATGTTCTCAGGAGTAGATCCGTAGCGTCTACCGTAATTCTGAACAGCCATAATATCCCAATTGTTATAGTTCTCTTCTAATGTAGGTCTTCCAGAAGATGCTGCAAACTTTTTTAATGTTTCAGATTCATTAGCATATATTATTTCGCCATTGTTATCATAGGTATACTCATAGTTGTTATCCTGTATAATAGGTTTTGGATCACTAGTCTTTATAGCTGGGTATATAACACGTTCAATACCCGCAGAATCAGTCCATGTAAATTTGACATAGTTAACATAATCCTGTGGTAAAACCATATACAACTGTGGACTAACTTCAATTTCTTGTGTTTTTATAGAAGGTAATGTATCGAATGTAAGTTCCTGTATTCCACGTTGCGCATGGAAAGCAACATCTGTACGTTTAAGTTTAGATATTAGTTTATCTTCACCAACATAAGAAATCATAAAGTTGTTTATTGCATCCTTTATATTCAGATATTGATAACTACCATAATCTTCATCTAAACTATTCCAAACAGAATCTGGTCCTAAATAGTATTGCTCATTAGTTTCGTTTAGTAGTCCCATTTGTTATGATTTTTCTTGTTGAGTGTTTAATGCGTCTTCTTGAGATGCAACAGTATATATGTCTTGTTCTTTTGTAACTAAACCAGCTAATGCAAGTACCTTTATTACAAGATCAGTTTCTTCAGATGCGTGCAATTCAAAATCTTGAGAGCTTGATTGATCGTATAAAGCTTCACCATATACCATCTGATAACCCCATTCTACTTTAGCAGGTCTTTTTATGTAATTACATTTTACTCCTGATACAAGAGTTGTATTGCCATAAGCCTTTATTCCATTAGTATCTGCGGTATATATTGGTCTAACATTTTTTGGTTTTGTTAGTGGAGATGAATTTATGTATAAAAATTCATTTTTATTTATTCGTTCAATTTCTATATCTTCATTAGATACAACACCAAACGGATTAGTCGTAGTATTAGTATATATTATAGTACCTAGTCTATATAGATCTGTAGGTAAAATAAAATATCCACCTGAATACGTCATAACAGATGTCGTCTCAAATAGATTAATTTTTTCATTTAATAGAGTAAGCATATCAGAATATTCTGTGCTATTACCTGGTAGTCTACCGAATTGGTTTATATCGTAAAAATATTGTTCAAATATATCTAATTGCGCTTGATTAGCGAATAGATTGAATTCTTGAGGCGTTACATATCCTCTTTGTTCTTTATTGAGTATACCTAATACTCTTTGGTAAACAGTATCTACACTTACAGCCATAATTTCTTTTTGTTATTTATAGTAAAATAGGCCACCATTACAGTGACCTATTACTATAAAATGGTGACTATTTAAGTCGTTTTTCTATATTTTTGTAAACTTCCATTCCTTCATCTGTTTTAAAGAAAGCAGCTAATGCTGAATATGGATGTTCGTCAAAAGGAACCGTCATTAATTTTCTTTTTGATTCTCCAAACGTAAATGTTCTTTGATCATCTGATAATTGTATTAAACCCATCTCAGTAGCTTTAATACCAACATTTCGTAAAGCAACATTATCGTCATTTGCTAATTGCAAAAATAATATTGGGTTTCTTTTAGCGAATACAAGCAAGTCTCTTTTTAATTCACTTGATGTTAATTCACCAACTTTACTTCCAAACTCTGATCTTAGTACAGCTTCTGCATGATCAATATCAAGTCCTTTAGCGCACATAAGCGCTTCAATCTCAACGTTAATC
>CAYGXH010000556.1:0-2018 GCA_964353675.1 uncultured Chlorobiaceae bacterium | reverse complement strand
GACAGCAGTGGTAATACCATCAGACAATTATCAGTGGCAAGCGCGAAAGGATTATTCAGGTCTACCTGGGACTTGAAGTTTCCGCGACCGATTTTGGGTTCACCCCCATCTCCCGGTAGCGATTACGAACCCGGTGGCGGGTCACTTGTCGTACCGGGAAAATATGGTGTCACTTTATTCAAGAATATATATGGTACTCTGACAAAACTTGCAGGTCCGCAGATGTTTAATGTTGTTGTGCCCGGACAAATTGCAACGACAGTTCAGGATCGGTTGCTGCTTGCTGAGTTTCAGCAGAAAGTTGCGCGCTTACAGCGTGCGATGTATGGAACACTCCAGGTCGCAAACGATGTAAAGAGTCGGCTCGGATTAATCAAGCGAGCCATTCAGGAGACGACTTCTCCAGTTGAAGGTTTGAGGACCGACGCTTTGTCGATCGAGAAACGGCTGAATGACATCCTCAGAAATCTCCGGGGCGATGCTACACGGAGCTCGAGGAATGAAATTTCATATCCTTCCATAAGCGACCGTGTTTACCAGGTTAGCGGCGATCTGTCCGGTTCGACATCCAAACCGACGCAGACGCATCGCGACGGATATGCCATCGCTGCGGAGGAGTTCACTGTGGAGCATCAAAAACTGCGGACCTTACTGGAAGTCGACCTTAAAGCGCTTGAAAATGCTATTGAAACAGCGGGTTCCCCATGGACGCCCGGTCGATTACCCGATTGGAAACCGGAGCGCTGAATCTTTAGATGAATGGAATCGTACGAAAGTATATCGTCCCCAATTTTATTTAAAACTATCATCATAAGGAGATAGTATGATGTATGATATGAATCGCAGGGATTTCCTGAAAAAAAGCGGGGCAGGACTCGCAGCAGGGATCGCTTCCTCTCTCTGGTTCGATCTGCTCGCTCAGGGGAAAATCCCACCCCATTCTTCAAAACTTTTCGAGGAGCGATTTGGCGTTTCGCCCGAAGATATGAGAAAAATTCTTGAAATCGCTCTCTCGAAGGGTGGAGAATTTTCGGAGCTGTTTTTCGAGTACAGGATTTTGAATTCAGTGAGAATGGAAGAAGATATAATCAAAGATTCGTCTGAAAACATTTCACTCGGAGTCGGTATTCGTGTCCTTAAAGGTCCGCAGACGGGGTACGGCTACACGGATGATCTCTCCTTTGAAAAGATGAAACAGACCGCGCTCACCGCCGCTGCAATTGCCGCGGGTATGTCCAAGATGTCGGTAGCGAAATTACAGGAGAACAAATTAAAAACTCAGACTTATGATATGATCTCGCCCTTCGCAGATATAAACCTCGCTTCCAAGGTTGAACTGGTGAAGGAGGCATACAACGCTGCAAAGTCGTACGATGGGCGCATCACCAAGGTGCAGGCCTCCCTCGTCGATGAGATTCAGTATGTGACTATTGCTAACAGCGAAGGTCTTTTAATATCCGATGTGCGTCCGCAGGTTAGATTAGTAGCAACTGCGACCGCGCAGGATAAGGGAGTTCGCAATACGGGGAACGGCAATGCAGGCGGTAGGATCGGATTAGGTTTCTATAAAAATACTCTGACTCCAACCCAGATCGGGAAGAGGGCCGGAGAAGAAGCGATCACGCTCCTTTCTGCAGTCGATCCTCCGGCGGGGGAACAGCCCGTTGTGCTCGGGAGCTTTCAGTCGGGTGTGATGGTTCATGAAGCGGTCGGGCATCCGTTTGAGGCAGACGGCAACCGCAAAAAAACTTCCATCTTCTGGGACAAGATGGGGACACAGGTCGCAAACCCGATCGTCACTATTTATGACGATCCTACGATTCCTCACTTGAGGGGAAGTTTGAACATCGATGATGAAGGAACAATCCCGAAGAAAACAATGCTCATTGAAAAAGGAAAACTTGTCGGTTATCTGCAGGACCGCCTCTCTGCAAAGTTAATGGGTATGGAAATGAACGGGCATGGACGCAGACAAACCTACCAGAACAATCCTATTCCGCGGATGGCCAACACGGTGC
>CAYGXH010000555.1:0-2021 GCA_964353675.1 uncultured Chlorobiaceae bacterium | reverse complement strand
CGCCGATCCGGATTTCAGATTCGCGGCGAAATTTTCACGACTGCTGGCTCTAGAGATTTTAAAAAATGGACTGCCGGAAGACACTCTCCTAAATGTTAATATACCGCCTTTTCCAGAAAGAGAAATCCGCGGCGTTCGTATAACCCGCCAGGGTAGATCGCGATGGAACGATACATTCGACGTACGGCGCGACCCCAACAACAAGGAGTATTACTGGCTCACAGGAAAGCTCGATATCCTCGATACATCTGAGGAAACTGATTACATCTCAATACAGCAGAAATACGTTTCGATAACCCCTATTCATTTTGATCTTACCGATTACAAATCTCTTTCAGTAATAAGATCGTGGGATCTTACAAAACTCCACCGAAGAAAAAGAGCGTTTAAGTCCAAAAAAGTTACCTGAGAGGAAAAGATTTGCACCACCCGTCTCGTTACCAAGCTCCTGCTTGGTAACGTCCCAAGTATGCAGAGGCGCCAGCATAATTTCGAGACCACCACATCTTCTGTGTGGATTCCCAATCTCCGAGCATTTTTTATTGATGAATTTTGATAATATGGAAAATATTTTTGCACGAGACCTCACATGTAATGGAGTCACTTTTTAAGACCTCACCTGTAATCCTCTCCTAAGAGGAGAGGATGTTTGTCACACTACCTCACCCCGCCCGACTGAATTGGACAGCCAAACAGCCGGATACTAAAGAGGATTACTGGTGACGGATGGGAGAGTAATGACGGGAGAGAAATTAGAATAAAGAAAACTACCGGAGAAATTACGCTTCCTAAGTTACTTTTATTTTTTGTCGAATCATAGTATCAATGCTGTCAAGATCCACCGGTTTGGTAATGTACGCATCCACTCCGAGCGTCTGACCATACTTCTGAGCGAGAAAATCGTCAACGGCAGTGAGAAAGAAAAAGGGTGTTGACTTGAATTTTGGTATTTTTTTCACTTGCTGAAAAAGTTCAAAGCCATTCATCGGCGTCATGCGGAGATCGGTGATAATAACGTCGGGCGTCTGATCCTTTAATGTCCCCAAAGCATCCTCCCCTGACAGCGCAGTGGTCACCTCATACCCCCGCTCCTCCAGACCTATCTTCATCGCGCTTAACGCTTCTTCCTCATCGTCTATGTAAAGAATCCTAACTTTTTTCATGGAACAGCATACCCCATCGAATTATGATACGGCTTTTTAATATAACCATACAGTATAATGTGAATTTCAACAAAAATCAAGTTACATTGGCAGGGTGGATGGACAATTATGATCTATGATCAAAAAAAATGATGTTTTTTTATGAAGAGATAATCAAACGTCCCTTCTTTACTAACCGTTACACGGTTGGATTATTCCCTCATTACTGTTGATTAGATATAGTAAGAGACAGAATTTAACGGACAGGCGAATATAAAAATATAGGTTAAAAGAAGAATATCAATTAATGAGGGATGAAAAGGGTCCAATAAATTCAGGGTTGATACCGTGTTGATTACGATGCATAAATACATTATACTGAATTATATAACGCGGAATGAACTTATTTGCTAATTTCCCGTGTTTACTTCTATATGAGATTTTCAATGCCCCCGATTGTTAAAAATTTTCAGTATCTGATAACCATTCTGATACTGACAGCACACTGCTCACAGGGGCAAACGTGCCTTACTCCTTGGTCGACTGCCATTCAGTTATCCGATGACGAATTTCTTTCCTTCTCGCCGAGGATCGCCGGATCACATGAAGCAATTCATGTTATCTGGTTCAATCTAGACACGACATTCACATCAGCCGATGCGGGGATTTATTATACGCGCAGTGAAGACAGCGGGCATTCATTTACGGCTCCCGTGATCCTCCTCAACTCTTCCGCCGCGATCAATGCCGGCATTCTCATCGCCTCCGGGAGCATCGTCGTCGCCGCATGCTACGGGATACTCGACACGAAAGCGGGTACGGTCGTCTGCAGAAGCACCGACGGCGGCGCCACATGGCTTACGCCGCAGCTTATTCACG
>CAYGXH010000554.1:0-2022 GCA_964353675.1 uncultured Chlorobiaceae bacterium | reverse complement strand
CACCGGTCATGTTCACACTGTTGTAGTATATATTCTGATTATTGCAAGAGTAAATGTCTATCCCGTTTCCCCCTGGGCACTGAACAAAATTGTTCGCCACTAGTCCCGGACCGCTAGGAAATCCTGTCCCACCTACACAACTGTACAGATAGATTCCGTTGCTCGACGGACCCGTAATTCTGTTCTTGGTAATATTAAGCTCGTTGTAGCAGTACTGAAGTTCTATGCCTCTCGTTGATGCATTATTAATTATGTTGGATCTTATGATAGGATCATCAGCATACCGCATCCAGACGCCTGAATAGGAACTGCTGATTGTATTATTGGTGAATTGAATCCCGTCGGAATGGTCTGCGTTGCTGAAACCATCGAAGTATAATCCGTAGCCCCCATCATTTATTGCATTACTGTCAACATCGAAATTATCTACGGAATGACCATCTACTGCGATAACCGCAAAATTGTATGAACTTGCACCAGCTATCCCATTAAGCGTACAGTTACTTATGGTGTTATTATCTGCATTTCCTCGGAGGTGTACGACAATACCATAAGAAGGGCTGGTCTGAGACATGATTGTCAATTCACGAAACGTTACATAATTCGCCCCATTCAGATCCACCACGTAATTGTTTGTAACCGTCGGTGTAAAATAAAGTGTAACGTCAGCCGCATTGCCTGATTGCGCGCGAAAGGTAACTTTATTTGTTGAGCTCGTTCCGCTGATGGCTCCGATTGAAATCTGCTCGTTGTAAGAACCAGTTACGACGTTAAATATCACCGGTCCGCTAACGCCATTGGATACCAGCGCGTTAACGGCCGCGGTAAAGGTGGCATAGTCTCCGCCCGATCCTATTACCTTTGATCCGGATAATGGTTGTCCGATTGCAGGAACAACAAAAATACAACTAATCATCAGACTACAGATTAAAATCCGCGCTGATCTTCGAGTACAAGATGATAAAAAGTTACGCATAACAAATCCCTCTTGATGAATGGTAAAATTTGTTGAATAGACTATTTGGAACTTTATGATTTCTGGAGGTGAAAATATTGCCCTGTTTAATATAACTAGTGTTACGAGTCAATGTCAAATTTCATGTAAATATAAATGTATACCCAGCCCCCTTACCTTCGATGTCCGGCCTTACTATCGGCTAAAATAAGCCCAAAGTTGAACAGATTCCGTGATTTCTGCAGGTATACTCGTATCTTATAACGGGAGATATGGGTCGAAACAGATAAAATTGCATCATACCTTTTTAAATATCGTAAAAAATGTGCAAGCCGGTTCCATTTCTGAAACCGGCTTTACAGTAGAATCCTATTACTTTAATAGAAGCATTTTATCGATGAATGTAAATATCTCTCCCAGTTCATCGCTGCCATTTTTCTCCTGCACTTCGAGTCGGTAAAAATACATACCCGACGATAACTGTCCGGCGTTAAATTCCCGATTGTAATAACCTTCGGCCATTTCCTCACGATTTGCAAGCATAGCAACCTCCTGTCCGATGACATTGAATACTCTCAATGTGATCACCGATGTATTACGGAGATCGAACGAGATCGTCGTGGTAGGATTGAATGGATTTGGATAATTCTTATGCAATAGTATAGATGCCGGAGGAATCAGTTCTTCAGCATACTCTTCATCAGGATCTTCATAGTCATCGCTCAGAATTTCACTTCCGTCATTTGTAGGCGTTAAATAACGCGCAACGAACGGACCGGAAGGGAATTTGAGAAATGGTATCGTATCAAGATCGACAACTCCGTTCAAAAGAAGCGGGCCGCTTTCAAAAGATGCAGTATCCATGGGCCCGGCAAATGCATGATTGATTGAATGGATCGTTTCATATAAATCTTCATAGAGCGGATTGGTGCCGCTGTGTGAACCGTCTTCATAAAGAGGATTTGAACTCTTCCAGTACGTCATCGCGCTGTCGGCGGATCTTGAAATATCATGAATGGTCATTTCGTCGAACATACTTTCGTTATTTTCATAAACAAGTTCTCCGA
>CAYGXH010000553.1:0-2027 GCA_964353675.1 uncultured Chlorobiaceae bacterium | reverse complement strand
TGTTGGTAAACCAGAGACCGTGCAGTTAGCCCTTGAACTTGCGCGCCGGGGCGGCACTGTTGAGTTCTTCGGTGTCTGCCCGATCGGAGAGACGATCCCGCTTGAACCAAACAAAGTATACTTTAAGGAATTAACAATAGTTGGATCGTATGTAACCCCGCAAACGTTTGATCGATCTATCGTTTTGTTGCGATCAGGCAAAGTAAGAATCGATAGCTTCCTGATTCACAAATTTCCACTGGAGGGAGTTCACGAGGCACTTCGCTACCAGCGGGAAGGATTAACAATAAAGAGTATCATCACACCAAACGAATGAAAACCGCTTCAGAGGTTACCTGCATCGATGAGGTGCTTGTGGATTTCGTTTCCAACAAATCGGGGGTCAATCTCTCTGAAGCTCCGGGTTTTATGAAGCTATCTGGCGGCGCTTCGGCCAATGTTGCGGTGGGACTTGCGAAGCTGGGGATTCGCTCAGGATTTGTCGGAAGAGTTGGAAATGACTCCTTCGGAAAATTTTTATGCGGTGAGCTCGCGAAGAACGGAGTTGATACATCTGGAGTACGGTCCGATAAACAGCATAAAACCCGTCTAGCATTTGTGTCTCTCACAAAATCTGGAGAACGTGACTTTGAGTTCTGGGAGAATCATCCTGCCGATGAACAGCTTGGGATTACAGATGTTCTCCTCGATGACATCGCACGCTCGAGGATCGTAAACGTCAGCTCATTCTTGTTCCTGAAAGAACCAGCCTGTTCGACCGCGGTGGCGATTACCCGGCATGTAAGTGGGCATGGAGGTTGTGTAGCTTTCGATCCTAACATCCGTTTATCGCTCTGGAAATCTGAGACCAAGGCCAGAGAGGTTCTCCTTGAGATGGTTATATTTTCGAACATCCTCCGGCTGAACGAAGACGAAGCGCGGTTCCTCTCTGGCACCAAAGATCTGAAGAAAGCTGCACGGAAGCTCCAACTCCTTGGTCATTCGCTCGTTGTGGCGACACTGGGGGGAAAGGGATGCTATGTGCACACCGCCAGGCACTCAAGAATTATGAAAGGTTTCAAGGTAAAATGTGTTGATACAACCGGCTGCGGTGATGGGTTCCTCGCTGGCTTGCTCTGCGGCATCCTAAATGCTAAGGAGGATCTTGATAACCTTTCCGAATCAGATCTCACTTCAATATGCCGGTTCGCGAACGCTGTCGGAGCACTGACGGCGATGAGGTACGGAGTGTTTGATGCACTCCCAAAGTTGACCCAAGTGAAGAATTTCCTAAAGAACAACCGATAAAGAAGAGATGAGGCTTTCTATACACTTATTTCTCTTGATGATCAGTTTGCAACTGAGATCAGGGGAGAATACTACGCTTGTCAACTTCAATCACCTCCAACACCTCACCGAGAAGATTGTGTTCTTTGGCGATACCGTCAGCATTGTTCATATCTACTCGAACTATCCAGAATATAGATGGGTGGATGCAGAAGAGTCCGGGCCGGAAGGGATCGCATGTGTCGATGATGCAGCTCGTGCCGCGGTCGTCTACCTTCGTCATTACGAGCTGACACATAACGTGAATAGTATCGCTGAAGCGAAATCTCTACTCAAGTTCATCATGAAGATGGAGACCGACGATGGGATGTTCTATAACTTTATATTTGCTGATCACTCAATAAATAAGGAAGGAAAGACGAGTTACAAGTCTTTCGGCTGGTGGGCATCAAGGGGTGTTTGGTCGATGGCCCTTGGTTACCGGCTGATGAAAGGTCCCTATCCGGAGTTTGCTTCGAAGCTTAAGAGTTGCATCGAGCGTACATTTCCCCACATTGATTCACTAGCCCAAAGCCACGGCAAGTCGGATATGATTGGGGAATTCTGTGTCCCCAAATGGCTTATCTTCGAATCGGCAGCCGATGCAACATCGGAGTTATTGCTCGGATTGATTGATTATTATCGTGCCACGAACGACAAGAAAGTGAAACTTTTTATCCATGATCTTTCAGATGGATTCAAGCTCATGCAGGACGGCGACA
>CAYGXH010000552.1:0-2028 GCA_964353675.1 uncultured Chlorobiaceae bacterium | reverse complement strand
CCCCGGCGATGAGCTTTCTGACATCTTTGATTACCTCGGATTGTACGCGTCCTTCAACATCGCCACTGACTGTGATCACACGCTTTAAATCCTTCCGACGGATGTCTGTAACAGCAGTGGTCCGCTTGATATCTGCAACGGATGTTAAAGGTATCGAAAGTAATTGCCCCTTCCGGTTCATGAAATTGATGCGGAGATTCTCAAGATCTGCCGGCGATGTCCGCTGATCTTCCCGCAATCTCACGCGGATTTTGTACTCGTCTTCACCAACACGATACTTTGATGCTTCAACGCCCGCAATTGCCGCACGAACTGTCGATGCAATCTGCCCGGTACTGCTCCAGAAGAGTCCGGCTTTCTCCCGATCAATGATTATTTCGACCTCGGGACGACCGGTGTTGTAGTCATCCTTAAGATCGACGAGTCCATCTACGTTTTGTATCTTCTGACGTATAATTTTGCTCAGAGCGGCAAGCTGTTGATAATCCTCACCCGATATTTCGATGCTTACCGGCGCGCCGACAGGCGGTCCCATCTGCTGCTTTGATACCCGGAGGTCTGCGCCGGCGATTCCAACTATCGTGGTGCGAACCTCGTCAAGAGTTTTAAAAGTGCTCTGTTCGCGTTTCGCTTTCTCAAAAAAGTTTACCGCAATCCGGCCTTTGTTGGATGTACCCTGTCCGCCGAAGTCGAAAGGATCGTCGGACGTACCGATGCTCGAAGCAATGAACTCCACATCCTTTCTTCCGGGGATCTTTTCAAGACGCTCCTCGACGATTTTCGCAATCTCATTAGTTATATCCAGAGACGTGCCTGAGGGTGTTTCTATGTTCACGCTCACCTGGGATGGTTCGGTGTTCGGAAAGAAATCGACACCCTTATTGAATAGTGCAAATAAGACTATGACGAGAATGAATAATGCGAACGCGACAGTGATCGTAAAACCTTTACGGTGAAGCGTCCACTGAAGTGTCTTCACATACTCCCTTTGCATCATCGGGAAAAACACCTCGTCAACTTTGTGGTAGAGGATTGTCAACGGATTGTATTTTTTATACCAGTGCGGATGTTCGAGGTTGTACTTTGCTTTCTTGATTTCCCGCTTGTAGTTAATCCATTGTGCTCCCTGCACAGGACTGATGATATACGCAACGAAGAGAGATGCAGTCAGTGTTATGATGAGCGTATATGGAAAATATTTCATGAAATCGCCGATAATTCCAGGCCAGAATGCGAGAGGGAGAAAAGCCGATAATGTCGTAATCGTGGATGTCAGAACCGGAACGAAAACTTCTCCCGCCGCAACCTTCGCCGCCTGAACCGGATTTTCTCCGTACTCCTGCTGATGACGGTATATGTTTTCAATGACAACAACGGCATCGTCGACTAAAATTCCTAATACCATGACGAGTGAAAACAATACTACCATATTCAGCGTGATTCCGAGAGCCGAGAGCACGACGAATCCGATGAACATAGAGAGCGGTATTGCCGTTGATATAAGGAGGGAATTTTTAAATCCGAAGAACATAAATAACGACATCACAACGAGAAACATTCCGGTGATGATACTGTTCTCAAGCTCTTTCACCATCCGCGTCACGAAGCGCGACTGGTCGTTGGAAACATCCAGCTTTATTCCTTTGGGGAGCTTTTCCTGTTCTTCTGCTGTAATCCGTTTTACTTCGTCGGATATGCGTAGCAGGTTTTCGCCGGCGCGCTTCCGCACGGCGAGAGAAACTACTTCCAATGTATTCAAACGAGCGAAGGTTTGCCGGTCCTCAAACGAGTATTGTACGGTTGCCACATCGCGTAAGTAGATCGGTTTGTTATTTTGAATTTTTAGCACGATGTCTTCGAGCGGCTTCACTTCCTTGAATTCTCCCGGAACCCTGATCGTTAAACTCTTCTCCTTTGTATCGATCGATCCGCCGGGGATGGTCAGATTCTCACCCCGGATTGCATTTGCGATGTCGTCGAAACTGACCTGATAGGCATTCATCCGGTAGACATCAGCATTCACCTGAC
>CAYGXH010000551.1:0-2029 GCA_964353675.1 uncultured Chlorobiaceae bacterium | reverse complement strand
AATGATGAAATTTATTGGAAATGATAAGTTGCTAGAATTACCAAAAACTGCATTCTTATGCAGTCGTCAGGTACCGGCTTCAATAGTTATGAAATGCTATGATTGGGCAATTGCCCGGCGGAACGAAGGTAGATGCATCATCTCAGGTTTCCACTCCCAAATCGAAAAGGACTTGCTTCACTACCTCCTCAAAGGCAGACAGCCGATCATTGTTGCATTGGCAAGAGGATTAAAAAAAAATTACGAAACCGAATGGACAAATGCTCTCACAAAGGGTCGGCTTCTTATTGTAAGTCCGTTTCACCAAAGCGTTACCCGTGTTAGCCAGATGACAGCGAAAAAGCGGAACGAATTCATGGCTGAAATCGCCGATGAAATATTTGTCGCATATACTCAGCCCAAAGGTAACCTCGAAAGATTAGTGATTGAGTGGATCAGGAGAGGAAAGAAGGTCAGCACATTTAATGTAGCGGAAAATTTTGCATTGATCAGTTCTGGATGCTCATCGGCCGATCTAAAAACTTGAACCAGAATTCGGAGTTAAAGAAATATGGTTACATTTCGCTCAGGCGACGGACCAAAAACCAAGATTGGATTCTTAAACAGAAACAATCAGAAATGCCACGGCGCGCTCGGTATTGCCGGCAATGACCACCTTCAGTATGCTTATCGCTTGGAATGTATAGAATGCGGTTATGTGTACGGCTCTAATGGTAGTGACATAGCAGAACGGAAGTGCCCTAATTGCCAGGGAGGAGAGCCAGGGATACGGTATTGGAATCGACGTTAATCTAAATTATAATGAAATTATATGGATTTAAGATCAATTCTTGTAGACTGGAGAAATCGGACACCGGTAGATATCCTCCCAGAACTTCGCACTAAAATGCTTACCGAAATTAAGGAACGTTACTTAAGTGACCTCAATCCGGAGATGTGGCGCATGTATTTAGGAGATGACCCTGATTGTGAATTTCCAACAGCTTGTTACGAAATTATCGGGGATGTTATTGATAATAATATGAATGTTAACCATCATGTCAAGGAACAAATTAGAGAAGAGCTTTTTGAAGAATCCCAAACATTCTTGTATGAAATTAGTCCAGAAGTTAAGGAGAAAATCGATTTTGTCGATAAACTTGTAAAAGATTCTATTTTAGAGATCGAAGTTGATTTCCCGGGATGTAAAGATGTGTTCGGCGAATCGGCGACTCAACTCCTTGTCGACCTTGCTTTTCAATACCGAGTATACTCATATACCAGGTCAGCAAAATCAGACATGGCGGATTATAAGAGAATGATAAATATCTGCGGTCAAATTGTGGAAGATATTTTTTGTACTATAATTTTACTTAAACCTAATAACATTGGAGAATTAGAAAGAGAACTAAGAGAGTACACGGTATCAGGCGGTGAGATGCGGGAATCCTTCTTCAAAAAAATACCCTATGGAAAGAGACTCATCAATCCTCATTTTCTTAATAGATTGAGGCGAGTTGCACGTTTAAGAAATGAATACTCGCATGGAACTGATATCCCGGTAAACCCTGAAGAAGATTTTCGAGAATGTATCGGGGCATTATTTGAAAAGAAGTATGGGATTCTTGATATTCTCTATGATTGTTTGAATGTTTCAAGGGAACCAGTGATAAGACCATAGATACAAAATTTGATGAAGTTCAGTTTAGAAGAATTAATAAATATCGAGAGGAGAGCCTAAATGCCGGCTAATGTTCAATCAATTGCATATTATGGAGAAGTTCCATGGCACGGTCTCGGAACGAGAGTACCTAAAGGAGTAACAGCAGAGCAAATGATTAAATCATCTGGACTGGATTGGAAAGTTGAGTTACACCCGGCTCGTGGATCGAGAGAAATAAATGACAAGAAGGAATTCTCTAGATATGAAATAGTACGAATATCACGTCCCAATCTTAATGAGGAAGAGGTTTTATTTGGAGTGGTGAGTCGCCGCTATAGACCGCTCCAAAATTCTCGTTGACAGATTTGCGTCATTGCATGTTGGACG
>CAYGXH010000550.1:0-2032 GCA_964353675.1 uncultured Chlorobiaceae bacterium | reverse complement strand
AATTTCAGCAGGATTTTTCATACGAACAGGCACACATCGCCGCAGGTCATCTTGGTGTCGTCGCATCGAAGAGTACATTCGACTTCTACTTCTTTCACGCACTGCCGTCGGCTATGGGTATCGTCGGTATAATCGTCAGTATTGGAGTCATCATATTCACCATTTTCCGAGGGACTAAGAGAGAGATAGTGGTGGCGCTCTTTCCGATCATTTATCTAATAATTGTCTCCACCTGGGAGATGAGAGCTGAGCGGTACATACAGCCGATAATTCCGTTCCTCGCACTCTTAACTGCAGCCGGAGTAGCGATCGTTGCTGATTACATACTGAAGAAACTACGGCAATCTCCAGAGCCGAATAACGGTCGATCACGTGAAAAGATTGCTTACGCAGCAATCACTGCTCTCCTGGTTCTCCAACCGCTTTACAGGAGTTCAGTACATCTTTACGAATTGGGACTTCCCGACACACGAGTGATAACAAAGAACTGGATCCGTGAAAATATACGTGCCGGTTCCGTGATTGTCAGCGGGCCTTACGGAGTTGAGTTTCCCGATAGTTCTTACAAGATAGTCCGCATACCGTTCATTGCAGTTCAGTCGGAGCTTGCGGCGCCGTTCTATGATGCGCGGTGGTACGCAGACGCCGATCTTCTGATTGCATCATCATTCGACCATGACAGATATGCAATGGAGCCTGATAGGTACGGAGAATTTTTACCTTACTACGATTCATTGAACATACGATGGAAAAAAGTATTTGAAGCCGCACCGACGAAGGGACAAGGAGGTCCATCGCTCTGGCTTTTCACGCCTCCGGATTCTGTACGTCATAGAACATTCGATATCTCATTATTCGAACGTCTTGATGGAAATCCTGAATCGACGCGCATAAGCAACTTCCTCAAGGAAATCAACTCCGTGCTTATCGAAAAGAAGCAATTAGAGAAGAGCGAGCAGATACTGAGGATGATACTGATGAATGAGAGTAATAATTTGCAGATGCGGAATCAGCTTGCAAAAGTCCTTTTTGACCTTGGCAAGTACACATCAGCGCTTACGCAGCTCCAGCAATCTGTTCAGATTGACAGAAACCAGCCGGAAGTCTTCGCTCTGGCTGGAAATTCTCTGTTAAAGGTAAACCGACCGCTTGAAGCAGAGGCCGCCCTGAACACGGCGCTGAATCTGAACAATCGGACAGAATTGGCATATAAAGGTCTGATAGATCTTTATACACAACAGAGAGAAAACGGAAAACTTCTCGACATTCTCAAGCGGTATTATTCGACGCTATATCCGCAGGGTGAGGATGCAAGAATAATTAAGGGAAGAATCGACAGTTTGCAGGTGGTTATTAAGAAATGAGAGCTGCGGGTCGGATTTGAACCGACAGCCTGCGGTTTACGAAACCGCTGCTCCACCGTTGAGCTACCGCAGCAATGATTTATACTTACCTCGCAATCACCTTTAAAATAAGGAGTTCCGGTTGATATGTATCCGGCATAGGCGAATAAATTTACGAAAAATTTCCACAAAAGAAAAACAGGAGAAAGCAGAGAACATTAAGTGATGGATGGCAAGTACGAACAACTCTTTCCTCTACTTTATCAACACCATCTTCTTCGTTTCAATATAATTTCCTGCTGTTATCCTGTAGAAATATACGCCGGTCGGGAAAGCTCCTGGTTCAAATCTTATCGATTTATATCCAGCTTTTTGTGTCTCATTCACAAGGATTTGAATTTCCTGACCAAGCAGATTAAGTACAACCAATTTTACATGTCTACTTTCCGGTAATGCGTAATATATTGTGGTCAGCGGATTAAACGGATTGGGATAATTCTGGTACAGTTCATATTCTTTGGGGAGTTCGTGTGACGATGGTTGCACATCGGAAATCATCTCGGAGAGAGGGCGCTTCCATACACCACTATTTACAGTGCTTGCAAACAAATCGGTGCCGCTTACTGTTAATCCGGAAATGTTTGTATTTGTTAAGCCTGTATTAACATCCGTCCAGCTTGTGCCGTTAT
>CAYGXH010000549.1:0-2034 GCA_964353675.1 uncultured Chlorobiaceae bacterium | reverse complement strand
GGATTTTAGATATAAAAATATAATATATTCCATATATGGGGGATTGTTACTTTAAACAATATCTGTTTAACACATAAACAAATTGAGGAAATTGAGGATATTAATAAGAGTGAAGAATATGCAAGTAATTAGTAAGAAAAACAACAATTTAGGAAAGAAAACGATAGCACTTATTCTTACAATAATGTTTCTCATAAGTGCATTTGTTCCATCAGTTAATTCAAACGAAAACGACCCCTGGTGGAATTCAAGCTGGCAGTATCGTAAACAAATTACGGTTAATCATACCAAAGTAGTCGCAGATCTCACTAGTTTCCCGGTTCTTATCCATATCACTGATTCTGATCTTGCATTGAAAGCACAGACAGACGGTGATGATATTGTTTTTACTAATCAAATAGGTATTAAGTTGAATCATGAGTGCGAATATTACAACAGTGTAACTGGTGAGCTTATTGCCTGGGTGAACGTCCCTGCACTTAGCTCTACTGAAAACACCATTCTCTACCTATACTATGGGAACATGTCCTGTGCTAACCAGCAAAACCACGCTGCTGTCTGGGATTCAAACTTTATTATGGTGCATCATCTTCAAGCAACACAGGGAACCCATTATGATTCTACAGCATTTAGTAATAATGGTGTTCCTCAGGGTGCTTTGAATCAAAATAGTTCAGGTAAGATAGATGGAGCTGATGAATTCGATGGGACCACGAGCTACGTTGATTGTGGGAAAAACCCGAGTCTAAACATCACCAATCAAATTACGGTGAGTGCTTGGGTGAAAGCTGATTTATCTCGTAGTGGGAGAATAGTGAGTAAGCATGGGCCTAGCGTTGGGTCGTTCGGATGGATGCTTGCTCAAAGTTGGGGGAGACTTGAATGGCGTATCTCTACAACAGGAGGTAACTGGAATGGTGGAACAACCACAGCGGGTAGCTTCCCTGTTGGTACGTGGTGTTATTTCACGGCCACCTATGATGGTAGTTCTATGCGGGTCTACATCAATGGGGTTGAAGACATGGGTGGGAATTTCCCAAGAGCCCTTACCGGGGCTATCAAGGTTGCCTCTGAATCCACTCAGATTGGTCGGGATGGACTTGGGAAAAACTCGAATATTTTCGATGGGAGTATTGATGAAGTCTGTATCTCTAATACTGCGAGAGGGTCTGGTTGGATCGGTACATGTTTTAATAATCAAAATAATCCTCTTAGTTTTTTCACCTTGGGCACCGAAGAAATATATCAGGTAAACGAAGGACCGGTGATCTCAAACGAACGACCCGTTAATGGAGCAACAAGTGTGTCGCCTTATCTCTCCTATCTCAGTTTTACCTTGTCTCATTCATTGCAATATACTATAGATTATACGATTAGCACCTTGCCTGATATCATCAACGGCCCCCAGTATGGGCAGGATATTCTAAGCGGAACTACCATCTATATCCCTGTTGCCTCCATTCCGCTCAATCCCTATGAGTCCTATGTTTGGTTTGTCAATGTAACCGATGGATCCAAATGGTCAAACAGAACCTTTTTGTTTACCACAGGAGAAATAATTACAACCGACCCTTGGTGGGATACTAACTGGCAGTATCGTAAACAAATTACGATTGATCATACCAAAGTAGTCACAGATCTTTCCAATTTCCCTGTTCTTGTCCATATCACTGATTCTGATCTTTTATTGAAAGCACAATCAGACGGTGATGATATTGTTTTTACTAATCAGATAGGTATTAAGTTGAATCATGAGTTTGAATATTATAACAATGGAACTGGTGAGCTTATTGCATGGGTTAACGTACCTGCGCTGAGCTCTATTGAAAACACAATTCTTTACCTGTACTACGGAAACCCAAACTGTTCTAGCCAGCAAAATCCTTCTGCTGTCTGGGATTCAAATTTCATGATGGTACATCATCTTCAAGGAACTCAAGGAACCATTTATGATTCTACAGCATTTAGTAATAATGGTGTTCCTCAAGGTGCTTTGAATCAGAATATCACAGGGAAGATAGACGGGGCTGATGA
>CAYGXH010000548.1:0-2036 GCA_964353675.1 uncultured Chlorobiaceae bacterium | reverse complement strand
TAGCCAAAGTATTTTCAACCCAGCTAACTGATGTCGAATTGGAAGTTGGGGGTTCTCCGCCTGCACGACCAAGCAGATCTAAGAACAAGCATTGGTCGTTTCGGCGGACAAGAACTCCCTCCGGGCGTACTGAGGTCCCGTTCCAAAAGATGGAACGGGATTCTCAATTCGACATATCAGTTAGCCAAAGTATTTTCAACCCAGCTAACTGATGTCGAATTGGAAGTTGGGGGTTCCCCGCCCGACTGAATGACTTCAGTCGTTCGGGCGGGAAGTCCCTCCGGGCGTACTGAGGTCCTGTTTTGAAAAAGTGAATAGAATTAAAACTCCCTGCCCGCCGAAGCTCCTTCTTTTGGAGCGCAGGCGGGCCTCCGGGCGTACTGAGGGATTATTTGTCCTTAGTAATTAGTACTTGGTACTTTGGACTTTGTGAATTGGATATCGTTGGTCAATCGTCATTTGTCATTAGGTAGATAGTATAATTGGTGTTCTGATTGGTAATCACAGGGAATGAATAACATATGGTAAAATTATACTAATCTATGACCCTTTCGGAAAAAGAAGAGAATTTCTTCTTCAGGACCTACTCCAGAATCCCAATCGAGATTACTCACGGAGAGGGTGTCTACCTCTACGATGTTCAAGGAAATAAATACCTGGACATGTTCGCGGGACTGGCGGTTAATGCGCTCGGATACTCGCACCCGAGAATCCTTCAGGCTATACATGATCAGTGCAGTAAATATATCCACCTCTCCAACTATTATCTCCAGGAATCCCAAATCCGCCTCGCGGAACTTCTTCTGCAAGCTTCATATTACAAAAAGGTTTTTCTCTGCAACAGCGGGACGGAAGGAATTGAAGGAGCCATTAAAATTGCGCGCCGGTGGGGGAAATCAAATGAGAAAAATAAAATCATTTCCTTTACGAATGCCTATCATGGGAGAACGCTCGGTGCGCTTTCGCTCATGGACAGAAAAATATACCGTGAAGGTTATGATCCATTCCTTCCCGACTGCATAGTCGTTCCGTTTAACGAGACTGAAATATTGAAAAATTCTGTAAGTGATTTAACTGCTGCCTTCTTCCTCGAGTGCATTCAGGGAGAAGCAGGCGTTATCCCCGCTGAAACATCTTTCCTCGCTGAACTTCAGTCGCTGAGAGATCGATACAATTTCCTCATCGTCGCCGACGAGATTCAGAGCGGACTCGGACGAACGGGGAAATTCTTTGCCTTTGAGCACTACCACATCATACCCGATATTGTGATTATCGCAAAATCGCTCGGTGGCGGGTTACCGCTCGGCGCTATTCTCGGAAACGATCGGGTGGAAAATATTTTTAATCCTGGGACACATGGCTCAACATTTGGAGGAAATCCCGTCGCATGCGCGGCAGGCACCGTTGTCATGGACGAGCTTCTTAACAAAGGTGTAATGGCAAACGCTAATTCAATGGGCAGCATTCTCTTCTCACATCTCTGCGAACTTCAAAAGTCATATCCTAACATAATTAGGGATGTCCGCGGTAAGGGTCTGATGCTTGGTGTTGAATTATCCTGTAATTGCAGACCAATACAGTTCGGACTTCTGGAAAAGAAAATTCTAGTGAACTGCACAAGCAACAACGTCCTCCGCCTGCTGCCCCCTCTTACGATCAGCCGCGAAAACATAAATGAATTTACCGAACAGCTCAGCCTACTCTTACGCCAGATAACACAAAAATAAAAAAGCCGATACGAAGAAGTAAATACGTGATACCAGCTGTTCTGCATTGAACGTCACTTCGTACCGGCCCGGTTGATAAGGAACGTTGTTCAGAATATGAGCTACCTTCTATCCGATAACATTGTACACAAATCACATCATTCTGAATTTGCAATAATTCGTGAAGATTCATATACTCTGACACATTTTGCCATCAACATGACGGTAATGAAGACAATAGAAAAACATGAGTATTGGATGGGGATTGCTATACGCGAGGCAGAATTAGCTCTAGCCCGGAAAGAGGTACCTGTCGAAGCTATCATCATA
>CAYGXH010000547.1:0-2046 GCA_964353675.1 uncultured Chlorobiaceae bacterium | reverse complement strand
ATTATCAGACAAACTATAGCCGCCGTCGCAAATGATTTCGAGGTTCCATTGAAAGATATGAAAGAGCTCTCCGATTCATTTACGAAAATATTTGGAACAGGTGAACAGCAGAATTTTCACAAGATTATCGATGATAATATAAATAGGTTGGTCGAAAAACTTGGACAATTAAAATCACTAAAGGACGATAAAACCATCAAGTATATAAAAGACATCAAAATGCTCGATCTCACTTCTCCACCTTCAGAATAACATATCATGGGCAATATGGAACGCAGATACATAGAAGAATTAGCTGAACATGTCGGTAAGGAAGTTACTATCAACGGCTGGCTGTACGCAAAACGGTCGAGCGGAAAAATCCGCTTTTTGGTTGTGCGTGATGGTACCGGACTACTGCAGTGCGTGATGGTGAAGGATACGGTTCCCACCGAAGTATTCTCGCTCTTCGAGGCGATCACACAGGAATCGTCGCTGAGCGTGACCGGTACGGTAAGGAAAGAAGACAGAGCGCCGGGCGGATATGAAATGAATCTTACGGATGTAAAACTGATTCATACTGCAAAAGAATACCCGATTACTCCGAAGGAACACGGAGTCGAATTTCTTATGGACCTTCGTCACCTCTGGCTCAGATCATCCAAACAGCACGCGATTCTTCGTATTCGTCACCAGATTATCAAAGCGATCCGGGAGTTCTTCGATAACCGGGGCTTTACACTGATAGATGCTCCTATTTTTACGCCCGCGGCATGCGAAGGTACAAGCACACTCTTCGAAACCGACTATTTCGACCTTGGGAAGGCATATTTGACCCAGTCCGGACAGCTTTACGGAGAAGCCGGTGCAATGGCGCATGGTAAAGTCTATGTTTTTGGTCCGACCTTCAGAGCCGAGAAATCAAAAACACGCAGACACCTGACAGAGTTCTGGATGGTGGAACCGGAGATGGCTTTCTACGATCTGAACGATAATATGGAACTTGCGGAAGAATTCCTCGAACATATTGTTTCCTCAGTACTGAAACATCGGGCGCAAGAGTTGAAGGCAATTGAAAGAAAAACGACCTACCTTGAAAAGGTTAAAAAACCGTTTCCGAGAATCTCATATTGTGAAGCCGTGGAAATCCTGAAAAAGAACGGCATTGATTTTACATGGGGAAACGATTTTGGCGGAGCAGATGAAACGATTATCTCCCAGCAGTTCGACAGACCCGTCATCGTGCATCGCTATCCGGTTAAAATAAAGGCATTCTATATGAAAAGAGATCCTCAGGCGCCGGATCTCGCGCTTGCTATGGATGTCCTTGCGCCGGAGGGGTACGGAGAAATTATTGGTGGAAGTCAGCGTGAGGATGACTACGACACTCTCGTCGAACGAATAAGAGAACATAACTTACCGATGTCGGCGTTTGAATGGTACCTGGATCTGCGTCGGTACGGATCAGTCCCGCATTCAGGTTTTGGTCTGGGTATCGAACGAACAGTAGCCTGGATCTGCGGCCTCGACCACATACGCGAGACAATCGCTTTCCCGCGAATGATCTACAGGCTGACTCCGTAATATAAGAGAGTATGCTCAAGGTTCAAAACATACGAAAAGAGTACGCAACCGTCGTAGCTGTAGATGATATATCCTTTGATGCGGCCGGTGGCGAGATTTTAGGACTGATCGGCCCGAACGGAGCGGGTAAAACCACTACTATCCGGATGATTCTTAATATTATACGCCCGGATCATGGGAACATTACATTTGACGGACGGCAATTTGACGAATCGATACGAAATTCTCTTGGATACCTGCCGGAAGAACGCGGATTGTACAGGAAGAATAAACTCCTGAACGGAATACTGATCAATTGATTTTGTGTTTGGAATTATATGGGATGGAGCATCAATGTGTGTGCCTAAATGGACACTCATCACTAACTTCGAAGCACGAAACTTCTCGCTACCCCTATCTCTTTCCCTTACTTCCCTAGAATATGGAGTGCCCCCGGGGAAATCAATCGATTCAACTCCGAGTAAGACACTGATGTCGTAAACA
>CAYGXH010000546.1:0-2049 GCA_964353675.1 uncultured Chlorobiaceae bacterium | reverse complement strand
GAGAGCTAGCAGATCATCCTCGTAACGCTTTGTTAGGTCAACTGCTTGTATCATGATGAATACCTTTCTGTGGGTGTGTTATATTGATTATTTATTTTCAATTTGGTTGACAAGAAGCAAGATGCCAGAGGCAAGAGGTAAGATGCCAGATGTTTTTTATTTGTCATAGGTTTGCCAGTTTTTCCAGAGTCCGTATAGCATTTTTCCGAGTTCTTCGTACTGATCTGAAAAGGTTTTATGTTCTTCTATTGTAATGTACCTGCAATCGAGAGCGAAGTTAAGCCATAATTTGGTCTCGTCGCACGAACCAATTGAATCGAGAAGGTGATGTTTAAATGTATTTTCATAATGTCGCTTTGACCAGCCTTCGACAATATTAGCAGTTATTGAACGTGTGGATCTGCGTATTTGGTCCCTTAATGAGTACAATTCTACTTTCGGCAATTTTTTCGACATCCAGAACAACTCCATCGCAAGCCTGTATGATAACTGATAAACTTTCAAATCCTTATAACTCTCTATCATAACTACAATCCTCCCTTTATGTTAACATCTTGTTTCTTGCTTCTTGTCTTTTGCCCCTTACTTATTGCTTCTTGTTTCTTATCTCTTGCTTCTTGTTTTTCTTACCTCACATCATATTTCGAAAAAGTTACATTACTGATTGCAAAGAAGATTATATTGAAAAGACATAGTAATATTATATCCAGCCATTCAGCTTCTAATGCTTCATTTAATGTTGTATGTTGATAACTCAACTGTGGTGTCGAGACTTTGGATATATCAAATCCATCCACATACCGTACTGTGGTAGCGGATCCACGTGACCCTCCATATTTTTTAATAATAACTTTATCATAAATATTTTCTTTCACCTCAGCTTGATACCGAGAGGCATTCTCTGAAATCTTGTATGCATCTATAGTACCTGTCGCAGAGATCTCGGAAATGATATATGCATAACAACTAGCCGGGGATAATCTTGACAGATTCATCGCGATCGATGTTTGTATTTTCCGTTGATTCTCATATTCTTTTTCGATTTTATTTATTTCCGAATTTATGCGACTCTCATATTCCTTATTAAGGATACTCTTTAAACTATCATAAATGGCTAGAAATTGCCTTTCATTATCTGTGCGACCAGAGGTAAAATGATGACCTGGATTTACCCCATATCTTGGAGCGAGATCCGAATAAATCTCATCCGATTTATCATCTAATTCTTTTTCCAGATTTTCCCGCACAATGGATTTCTGTGTATTAATTACTTGCTGGGATTTTATGGGATATATTACTCCGGCAATCATAGGACTTACCTTTGGTATCGACAGCACGATTATTGCCCAGATGAAGAGAAGCGCAGTGATCGATGTTAATGTACGGTGAGTCAGAGTTGAAACCAACACACCGAGGTTGAACATAGATAATATAAATATCAGAGTAACAACTAAAATTATTAGAAATGAACTCAACACATTAATAGAAAAAACCGGTATTATGCCCGAGGATTCAATAATAATGAGCGAGATCAACATCGATAGAAAGAAAGGTATAAGTAGAACTAAATAGTTACCGATAATTTTGGCAAGTAATACTTTCCTTCGAAGAACCGGATTCGACATGACGAGTCTGAGAGTGCCATCCTCTTTTTCACCCGTAATTGTATTGAAAGAAAAAATTAGCGCTAAAAGCGAAATAACATAACTTACATTGAATAATAAGTCTACTTTGCCAAATAAAAGCGATTGGGGATTATTAATACCTTGTTCATTGCTTATGTGAATATTTCCATCCCGGGATGTAACGATTTTATTTGGTAGGTAGTACTCCAATCCAACAGAAAAAATACTAAGTATAGATGGTGGTCGGTAGCCTTCGGCTGGAAAGTCTGCTTCAATGTTGCCTTTCGAACGCTCTTGATAGAGACGAACGGATTCCTGATAATCCGCCATCCGCTTTTCGTATTCTTTCAGATTTATGTACATACCAAGTGGTATGAGAAAAAGACAAAGTAGCGTGGCAATCAGAAAACGGAAACTTAATATG
>CAYGXH010000545.1:0-2053 GCA_964353675.1 uncultured Chlorobiaceae bacterium | reverse complement strand
ATATTCGAATTTAAACGCATCTGCAATGACATAACCGTTGGCATCATTCGTAATTGTCACAGAAGCGTTTCCACCCGCTGTAAAACTGTACGTCCCTATCAGATTCCACTGACCAAGATTCCTCGTCTGATCTATAGTCACATCCGCCGTACCGTCTGCATGCACTATCCGACACGGTACATTGCTCCCTTCCACCATGCTCGTCGGTCCATTTCCGCACCACCCATGCCACTCGTATACCTTATAACGTCCGGTCACATTTATCGTCGGCCTAAATACCGCTGTCGCTGTTCCACTCCCGGCCGCTGCATAATGACTCCGATGCCACTGCTCATTATTGTCCGTCCGCGGTCCCGTATTCCACGTCGGATTACTGTGATTCGTCGATCCACTCTGATCCCATGAAAAACCACTAAGTACTGCCGTCTGTGAACCCGGTGATGTCCCACTGTATGCATTATCAACTATTATGTCAGATACCACTGTCGTCGGCTTCTTCACCAGTATGATACCGTCTCCTATGTACTGGCTCGTTATGTAGCGGGTTGACCTCAGCTCCACCGATGTAAATGCCGAACCATTGTTCCATACCGGATCCTGATTTCCCCGAAAACGGTAGTACGGACCTGCGTAACCCGATAACCCGGCTAAGTCTGCATCCGTTACCGTCAGCGTTGAATTCATAGGATTAACTATCGACACCCCCTCGTCAAAAAATCTAACCCAGCATCCGTTCGACAACCGCTGAGCAGCGCCGGTAGGATATCCCAACTTCACATCAAACTCATCGTAGTATAAAAAATAAAAATGCTCGGTATCCTCTATCATGAAATACACATCATTCAGCAATGCCCACCCCAATGTCCATCGCACGTAGCGAAAGTAGTCTTTCTTCCTTGCCGCCGTAGGCGCATCGCTCGGTCTGTATGCATCCTGACCATTCAAATACATGAAATCAATCGCAGATGTTACCCAGTTGATCCGCGGCGACCGCGGGTTCAACTCCCACTGACTTATCAGCGATCTCCAACTCGTGAAATCGTACGGCTGGTTCATGAACATCCTTTCCCAGCCCACACCATTGACTATCCCTCTCCCCATTGGGGTCGTGCCGATCGTCCAGTATGTGATTAGCTTCTGATTGCTTCCCCACAAATTACGCCAACGCTGGTATGTGGTATCATGGCCCCTCTGCCATACCTGCCGTATCCATTCCGGTCCTTTCCCCGATTCCGTATAATCGTTCAGTCCGTTCCGGTCAAGATCAATTCCAGTACCGGAGGTTCCAAAAGGGAAGTCCCATGTACCGTCGCTGTTCACTCCGTCGTATATACTCCAATTGATCTCCTGATTGAATACTCTTGGAAGGGCCTCATTATATCTTTCGTTGTATACGGGATATCCACCCACAGAGCCTGTCACCTTACCACAATACTCGGTAAAATCAAGCATGTATTGATTCCCACCGTAGTAGTTACAGGCATAGCATAAATATGTTCCCGATTGATTTCGCACCCTCCACTGCTCGGGAATAACTGAAAAATCGTGTGTGGGGGGTATAAATGTTGCACCTGCCATCCAATCGCGTGTTACGAAATAATATGCGTTGGGATTTATTGCGCGCGCGGCTCGTACAAGGGCACTTTCCGGAGGGGGGGTTATGACTAGATCAAACTTGCTAAGCCAATCCGGCGATCCGCCTCCCCACTGCAGTACACCTATCCGCGGATAATCATGATTGATGTTCTTCTGGGAAAACAGGGAGTGTGGAAGTATTAGAAGATTAATAATTATTAATAGTAAAACCCTCATATTCAGCATACCTTATTCTTATCGGGAGACCATAACTTAAACATAAAATCGGGAAAATTAAAAAAAATCAACGATTACAATTATTCGATTTTCTCAATATAATATACTGGATTCAATAATCAAAGGTATAAATCAACTTTTAAAAAGGGCGAAATCAGGTGAACAATGAGGCGAATGGCAATTGAACCCAATTTTATATCTATCAAAAACCCATCCACTCATTTCACCTTCTTTTTCTTTC
>CAYGXH010000544.1:0-2054 GCA_964353675.1 uncultured Chlorobiaceae bacterium | reverse complement strand
TACAAGGGTTCACTACGGGATGTTGTTATGACCAGTGGTCGGATACCAGAGGGCAACTACGAGTTTTGTGTGCGGCTACAGGATGCAGGTGGGAATGTAATTACTCAAACGGATGCTGCATGCACACCCTTTACAATTGTTATTCCGGATCCTCCCCAGTTGATTAGTCCGATTGATGGCGACACAGTGACTTCTGCGCTACCGTTGACTTTTAATTGGACTCCGGTCGTGCCGCCACCGCAGACTCAGGTATATTATCGGTTGGTGGTTGTTCCCATCTACCAGGGACAAAAGGCGATGTACGCGATGGAATACAACACTGATACATTATATCGGGAGCGGGTGATGAGCACATCTTGCTTCTATCCACCTTCTGCTCCACTGCTGTCTTCACGGCCCAGTGCGGTTGGTTTTGCCTGGCAAGTTCAAGCGGTGGACAAAAACAACTTTCCAATCACAAGGAATAATGGAAAAAGTGAAGTAAAAAGTTTTACTTTCCAACCAATAGCTACTAGGGCTGAAGCACCGAATTTCCTGTGGCAATGTATCGAAGGGCATAACTGGGTTAATGAATCAGATAAGTGCAAGTCCTGCGACAGCACAGGAGTGAAAGTGAACGGGCAATGGCGTTGTTCAAACTGCAACCATGAATGGATTGCTGAGTCAGGAGTGTGTCCCAAGTGCCACCACTTATGTACAATCGACAATTTATACTTGGCTCGTGCCTGTCTTCAGGATACCACAGAGTGGTTCGGATACCCAGGATGTCCAAAATGTAGGCAACCTGGTAAACCTATTATACAAACTTTCAAGTGTCGTTCATGTGGACCGGAATGGATGCGCGCAAAGTTGGAGGAAGTACAACAAAAGAAACGACAAGGGTTTTATACTCAAACACTCATCGATTCAATAAAAGTTAATCCCGCATTTTTAAACAAAGTCTGGGGAGATCCAAAGGGAGCAAAATGGATAAGTGCAAATCCTGTCTGTCAGATATGTAAGAGAATTCTCAATAACGGAAAGTAAAGAAAAAGGATTATGACTATGAAACATCTCAAGATCCAATCGATAGCGGTAGGCATCATTGCTTTGCTTATTTCTGCACCGTCGAACACCGCCGCACATAGTATGTCTGATCACTGGGCGATGACACGTTGTGCCTTTAAACTCATCAAATATAATTACCCCAATTTGTATAGTCAGCTCATTGATCTTCAAAGACAATCTCGGAACCATATGCTACAAAACATTCGCAGAAAGGCGGGAGTCGAACCACCACCCAATTTTAACCGGCCCGCTGCAGACGAAGATTACAATGTATTCCTCAGTGATTGTAAAATGAATGAAATTTATCGATTCCGTGATATACTTATAGGTGTTATCGAGGAATCAGGTTTATGTGACTACTATTGTGACCTTGAATTGGTTGATGTGGACGGAACAACACGAGATGATCCACACGTTGAGGATAACTGGACGCTCGATGATGATGCTCACTATCATTTGGATGATTGGATAGGTGAAGGGCTTGTTGGTCCCATGCCCTTTTCGCCATTTAATCATTTCATTGACATACGAAAGGGTAATGGTAGGTTTAATGATTATGAAGGTTATAGCTTCATTAGAGGTTCAGGTGGGGAGAACGCGTGGGGTAAGGATGGAATAGTAAACTGGTGGTTGAACGATGAATATGTACATAATGACCGTCCGGGGTGGTGGTACGATGACTGTTCACCCTCCATATACAATTATCGAGGTGCCAGTTTTTCCCCCTCAACTAATGATATCCAATCTGAATTTAATAACAGGTTTCCTCCCGCATTACCTTGGACACCATTTGGAATGTGGCCATACGGTCCAAGTGGTATCCCATTTAGTGTATTCGAACCACTCGACAACATGGCTAATTATTGGTACCTGCAGTTTGTGAATTCAGCAAACCCGGATATTGATTGTTTCGGCCCATTATTTCACGCTATTCAAGATGCAAGTATACCTCATCACACTGCTGGTTTTCTGGGCAACTGGCACGAAGAATATGAAGCAGCGCTAAA
>CAYGXH010000543.1:0-2059 GCA_964353675.1 uncultured Chlorobiaceae bacterium | reverse complement strand
AAAAATGACTGATACAAAGAAAATTACCGTAGGCATTGCAGATGATCATCCTGTTTTAAGGAGCGGACTCCGATACCTCATTGATGCGGATGCCGGCTGCACGATCGTCGGTGAAGCTGGCAATGGCGAGGATGCTCTCTATATGATCGAGGAGAAGAAGCCCGACGTGGCCTTACTCGATATAATTATGCCCCGGATGACCGGTTTACAGGTGGCAAGGATTGTGCAGGAACGGGGTCTGCCGACAAAACTTGCCATTCTTACTATGAGTGCCGATGAGCTTGTTTTCAATGAAGCAATGGACCTCGGTGTGCTTGGATATGTCCTGAAGGAAAACGCTGCGAGTGAAATTCTAAACAGTATAAAGACAGTTGCCCAGGGGAAACATTATATTTCACCGTCAATCTCCGGTATTCTTGTTAAACGGTCTCAAAAACGACAAACAGCTCTTAATACTATACCAGGTCTTGCCGATCTCACACCTACAGAAATACGCATTCTGAGACTTATTGCCGGCAATAAAACCAGCAAAGAAATTGCATCAGACCTCTGCATCAGCTATAAAACAGTGGAAAATCACAGGACAAATATTATCAAGAAGCTTTGTCTTAGCGGAAATAACGCTCTCCTCAAATTTGCTATAGAACATAAAGCTTTATTGTAATTGTTAGTGAGCACCCCTATAAAGAATAGGGGTCGTTTTTTGATATTTGAGAAGACTCTCACCTATTTCTTCTCTCCCTGCCGTTAATTAAATTTCTCAGGATTTCTTGGAGACCTGATTTGAACGTTCTAATCGTTGATGATAATCCGCGCATCCGTGGGGCAATAAAAAGCCTACTTACTGCTCCCGGCATAGAGTGTATTGAATGCAATAACGGGGCGCAGGCATTGCAGAAATATAAAGAAACCGGGCCAGCGTGGGTTCTGATGGATATTATGATGCCCGGTATGAACGGATTTGAAGCTACTAAGAAAATAGTAGCGGAAGATCCAAATGCCCGTGTTGTGATCGTTACCGACTATAGCGATAAAGAGTTTAGATCGGCTGCAGAGGAAGCAGGGGCTATAGCTTATGTCTTAAAAGAAGATTTAATAAAATTGA
Source organism: uncultured Chlorobiaceae bacterium (assembly GCA_964353675.1). Taxonomy (GTDB): domain Bacteria; phylum Bacteroidota; class Ignavibacteria; order UBA10030; family SZUA-254; genus CAYGXH01. Next base: position 954 of record CAYGXH010000543.1, on the reverse strand, counting down.
GGGAACTATGCGTCAATATTACATAGTAATGAATCGGTTTGAAATGTTCTTACAAAAAAGAACACTCATTTTCATAAAAGTTGATCAAAAGAAGGATATAATAATATGCTCACTTTAATTTGGTGTATGTCAGAAAAAGGTAAATATCTCATTCACTATTTTCATGATCAACACATTTATAGGATGTTCGATTATTTCTTATCAGCCGTTTTGTTAATCGGACTACATACATTATTCGGGAGCAGTTTGAATCATGCTTGCGCTCAGGGAATCATCGATCTCGGCGCATTGCCGGGCGATACCACTTCCGTTGCGACCGCTATTAATAACAGCGATGTTATTGTAGGAATTAGTGACCTGGGTCCTCTGTCAGGTTTTCGTCGTGGCGTATTCTGGGTCAATGGTCAGATACAATCGTTCACTACACAATATTTTATTGCCGCGACAGGTATAAATTCAGGTGGCACAGTTTGCGGAACTGCTTGGGATCATACTCATTCTGCCTGGTTGAGCAACCGTGCTGTCACCTGGCACAACGGTATTATGACCCTCATCCCTCCAGATCCGCCACCTGCAATAATTGCAACTCATGGTTTTGGCATTAACGACAGCGGTTGGGTTGTGGGTGATAGATCCGATACTGTGGTTATGCAGGGAGGCGGCGTTCATGGTATCACTATCCCTTTCATATATAAACATGGTTTGTTCCAAGATCTTCCAAGATTAGCAGGTGGGTATAACGGATTCGCAAGGGCAATTAATAACCATGGGATTGCAGCGGGTTATGCCTCAACCGGTTACTGGGATAATCCATTGGTCGCATGCGTATGGTTTAAAGGAAAGATCTACGAACTTCCTACAATATCCCCTCGCGGTCTGGCATTCGATATCAATGAAAACAATATCATAGTTGGTGTTCAGGACTTCGGATATGGCACCGCGGCTTACTTAACG
>CAYGXH010000542.1:0-2064 GCA_964353675.1 uncultured Chlorobiaceae bacterium | reverse complement strand
ATAATGAACAATTCTATTAAGATTTTAATAGGAATGCCTTCTTATAGTGGCATGGTTCCTTTGGTGACACTCCAAAGTTTATTACAACTTATTAAGCCATGCCCTGTTGGATTTATGCCGATTGAAAGACAGAGAATTGATAAAGCAAGAAATATTATAGCAATGGAAGCTTTGCAAAAGGATTTTGATTACCTATTTTTTGTAGATGATGATAACCAAATCCCTCCAGATACATTATTGAAATTTTTGGAAGATGATAAGGATATTGTTACTGCTCCTATTCTTGGTAGAAATCAAGGTAGTAATGGAACATTCCCATTGTGCTTATTTTATAAGCGTGAAGTTGAGGTTGATGGTAAGCCATTTAATCTTTATGAAAATATTATGGAATTTCGAGATGAAGGACCATTGCATATAGTTGATGCTACGGGTACGGGTTGTCTGCTTATAAAGAAGAAAGTATTGCAGGCGTTAAATAAGCAATACAAAAATTGTATTTTTGAATTTGGTGATATAAGATTCAAAAATAAAATAATAGTTGATGGTAAGGAATATGACAGAAGAACTATGAGTGAGGATTGTGAATTCAGTGAGAGGGCTACTAATCTTGGTTTTGAGATTTGGGCAGATGATAGAATAAGACCATTTCATATAACAACCTTTAATTTGATTCAGTGGAAGGATAAGTAATATGGCGGGATTGGGGATAACAACCGCTGGTGCTACCTTAGAATTTGATACTGATTTCAGTACATATAAAACATGTGCTCAAATTGATTCCGCTCATTTTATAAACTTCTGGTCGGGCACGGGAGTTGATGGTCTTGTTCAAGTTTTTGCAGTCAGTACTTCTTCGTGGGAAGTAACAGCTGTTGGTTCTGTATTGGAATTTGATACACAAGATGCGAGATATCAATCATGCTGCCAAGTTGATTCCAATCATTTTATTAATTTCTGGTCAGGTGTAGATTATGATGGTTATGTTCAAGTTTTTACAGTTGATACTACCACCTGGGCAGTTACTACAGCCAATGCTAACTTGGAATTTGATACACAAAATGGTACATACAATTCCTGTTTTAAAATAGATACCAATCACTTTATTAATGTTTGGTTGGGTTCGGATGCTGTTACACATTGGGCACAGGTATTCGCAGTTAATACTGCCACTTGGGCAGTAACAACCGCAGCAGCAGCAAGAGCTTTCTACGCAATTTATGGGGCAGGGTATAACTCCTGTTGCAAAATTGACGCTACTCACTTTATAAATTTTTGGACAGGTTTAGATAATGATGGATATGTGCAAGCTTTTTCAGTTAATACTGCCACTTGGGCAATAGCTGAATTAGGAAGTCAGTTAGAATTTGATACACAATCGTGCTTTTATAATAAATGTTTTTTAATAGACACTAACCATGTTATTAACTTTTGGACGGGTACGACTAATATATATTTATATGCTCAGGTTTTCACCGTTAATACTTCTACCTGGGCAGTTACTACAGCAGCAGCAGCTTTTACAAATTCTCTATCAGGTAATCATTTTAGTGGTTTTCAGATAAGCTCTAATGGTTTTCTTGTAACATGGTCAGGTGTAGACTCTGATGGATTTGCTCAGACTTTTAAAGTTGATACTTCCACTTGGGAAATTACCACATCATCTGACGCCTTAGAGTTTGATACTGTTAATGCTACATATAACTCATGTTACCAGATAGATTCTAATCATTTTATAAACTTTTGGACAGGTTCAGGTACTGATGGATATGCCCAAGTATTTTTTATTAGTAGTTCTTCGTCTAGTAGTTCTTCGTCTAGTAGTTCTTCATCAAAGAGCTCTTCATCATCAAGTAGTAGCCGCTCTTCGAGTTCAAGTTCTTCAAGTAGTTCTTCATCTAGTAGTTGTAGCTCCAGTCGTTCATCTTGGAGTAGTTCAAGTGTTAGCACTTCCTCGTCTAGTAGTTCTAGTAGTAGTAAATCAAGTTCAAGTTCTAGTTCGTCCTCTTACTCAATTCATTATACTACTCCTTGGCAGGCGGGATTCCCTTATACTTTTGATATATG
>CAYGXH010000541.1:0-2064 GCA_964353675.1 uncultured Chlorobiaceae bacterium | reverse complement strand
CTTCAACAAAGGCCTGGCCAAGGGATCTGGCAGTCGTCAATTTATCATTTTTAGGTAACGAATTGGCCCGATCGCTACCCATACAAAAGGAAAGGGCAAATAAGAGAGCAAGGAAAGCGAGTCCTAAAATCGATCCTTTAATCATTCTTTTGTACATCGACCACTCCTTTTAATAAATGCATTTTATTAAATTTTACCTTCCATCCTTAGTGTTGTCAAATGAATGATTGATGAGGCTTAAAAAAAGTAGCCTTAGGGACAGATTTGGGACATTGGTAATAAGTTAAATCTGTAGAGAAGAGAAACAGACCGTCTTTCCGATACCCCAAAAGTGACAGATTCAGGCTCTTAGGGAATGCCTAGTTTCTTCTTGATATCGTCTTTCAGAGCCTTCTTATCTGCCTTACCGACTTTGGTGAGGGGTAGGGTATCGATGAACTCGATCCGCTCGGGTAACTGTAATACGGAGGCTCCAGCACTTCTCAGATAGGCAAGTAGTTCCTCGAAGGTAAGCGTTGTCCCGGCTTTAAGCTGGACGTAGGCGCATATCCGCTCACCCAGGGTCTTGTCCGGCATTCCTATGACCGCGACCTCAGCAATAGCAGGGTGGGAGCTTATCAATCGCTCGATCCCTCCAGCGCTGATCGTCTCTCCACCGCGGAGGATGGTCTCTTTGATTCTCCCTGTGATCGTGATCGTACCTGACTCGTCGATCTTTGCGAGGTCTCCCGTTTTGAAGAACCCATCCTTAGTAAATGTCTTCTTGTTATCCTCGGGTGATTTGAAGTAGCCGGTGAAAATGTTGGGACCTTTGGAGGCCAGTTCGCCCTCTTGATTGGGCGAGACTTCCTGTTCATTCTGATCGATGATCCGAACCTGTGCGTAGGGGCAGTCTTTTTTGCCTACTGTTGTGCAGATCGTTTCGAAATCGGCATCGAGACGTGTCATCGCACCTGTACCCTCAGCAGAGCCGAAGGCATTTACGAACTTACAACCAATCCTCTCGTAGACGCTTTTAACCAGCTCCGGTGTGCTGGGTGCCCCACCGGCATAGATCTTCTTGAGCGAATGGAGATCGAAGTCTCTCAGTCTGTCCAGGCTGACCATCCTCTGGACAAGGGCAGGCACGGTGGGGAAGACTGTCACTTTCTCCCGATCTATCACCTTGCAGACGTCCTCGGCGATGGTTGAATCCGTGAGCACATACTTGGCATAATTGAAGAATGCACCGCCGACGCCGGTGTGCATGCCTTGAGCGTGGCTCACCGGGGCAACCGTCAATACCACGTCATCACTCGTTATTTCCCATGCCTTTGAATGGTACTCGATGCTTGCAATGTAATCGTTATGGGTCCGGGGAACAGCCTTGGGTAGACCTGTAGTCCCACCGGTAGGAAGTATGATCGATACTTCCAGGGGATCGGGCCGCCTGGCTAATAGGGCCTCTCTATTGACTGAGGTCAGCTTGCCTGCCTCTATCAGCTTCTCCATAGGGATCCATGACTTATTCGCCAAAGCCCTCACGGATATGATGTGCCTAAGCTCTCTGTTTCTTTCCATAAGGCTTTTTAGGATGGGCAGATAGTCGATGTTTCTATAGTGTTCAGGGCCGATCCACGCAGCAGGGTGCGTCAGGCTACAGAGGCAGTTGATCTCATCGACTCCGTGGCGTGGAACAAGCAGAACGACGATAGCCCCAACCTTCTGAAGTGCAAAAAATGCAATAATGAATTCATGCCAGTTTGGGAGTTGGAGGAGAACGAAATTGCGCTCCTTTATTCCTAATTCCATGAGACTGATGGCAAGCTGATCAACCTTCGCGCGCAGATCCTTATACCTGAAGCGAGCGGTATCGTCTACAAGACCTTCCTTTTCTGGATAGAGATCGGTGGCCTTGTCGAACATGTCGCCCCACGTGAGACCCAACCACCATCTGTATTTGACATACCTTTCGACATCTTCAGGCTTATATGGTTCAAATCCATCTACTGGCATGACTCCCTCTTTTTTTATCATCGACCATGGGTTTTTTCTCTGTAATGGCCGGATCGTTTTACGTTAGCC
>CAYGXH010000540.1:0-2087 GCA_964353675.1 uncultured Chlorobiaceae bacterium | reverse complement strand
TACAAACACTGTAAGTTTGTGGAGTAATATCGTGAGGATTCCATAGGAATGTTTTACATTGATGAGAATAAAAGAAATAATAACGCAATATTGCGTTATTACACGAGCTGCAACTGCAAGCAATCAGTGGTGTGTAATCCTGCTCATATTCGGTGGCGCATTCTATGATTGGAGCATTTGAGTTGAATCACGAAAAGCGTGCTGAACGATTTTTCCACAAAAGGTTTCGTAATCGACCATCTGGCTTTCCTATCGCTACCATTGCGTACTACGGGCCAGACGATCAAACAGCTACAAAAGCTTCGGTAGGAATTGTAGATAGCAGGGATGAGGTTATCGAGTCTAAATGTTGGCTCGTGCGGATTCAAGATGTGCGCATTGATAGAGCGATTAATTCTGAGATTCTATCATTCGTCAAGGAGCACAACGTTCAACGTGTTGCAATGGCAGGAAGGATTATTGGTTGCCCTCACGAAGAAGGCATTGACTACCCTGAAGGATCGGTTTGTCCGCAGTGCCCTTATTGGGCGAAGATTGATCGATGGACTGGTAAAGTGTTCAAATCGTAAAGTGTGCGCCAAGCCGTTTAGTGTAATAAAGAAGGTGGTATCAATGAACACAAGATCTGTTTTCCCGGTACTCTTGACTCTTGTCATCATTGGTGCAAATATTGGATGCAGCGATAGAGGTGTAACGGAGCCGAGCGACCAAGATTCAACGCACACCGGCCCGATTGTCCGAAAACCAAACATTTACCTTTATCCCACCACGAGCCAACTAATATCGGTGAGAATTATCTTCCCTACCGGCGGTAGAATCCTCGATAGTAATCCCGCATATGGGACAGGATGGATTGTCAACGTCGCTTCTAACGGTAGAATCAATCACCAATACAACTATCTCTACTATGAGGCGCAAACCCCTGATAACTACCAATACACCTTTGGTTGGACCATTCAGAAAGACACTGCTGCCGTCTTTTTCCGCCACGTTCTTGCCAACGCAGGATTCATAGAAAGAGAGATCAAGGATTTTCTTGAGTATTGGATACCACACCTACCGTCAAACGAATACTATACCATTTATCCACAACAACATGAACTCATCGAAAACCTTATCAGGCTAGATGTTGTCCCAATACCACAAACAGTGTTACGTCTATTCTTTGTGATCAGAACGACAGAGATACTCAATGCTGAGCTTCCCAAGCCACATCTTCATTCTATTCACCGAAATGGCTATGTACTAGCAGAATGGGGCGTTGTTCTCCAATGAGTCCCGAATAAATTTATGTGATAGTCAAAGTTAACCGGAGTTATAGTAGTTATCCTTTTACCCTCGATGCATTTATACTGGAGATCGGTTCGATCGGGATAAAACCAGATATAACATTTCTGAAGATACTGACGATACTGAAGTTTGTTATAGGGAGTGGGAACAGTACCAGTGCAGGTTCATAGCGGGGTGGTGATAAAGTAACAGATAAATAAAACCGTATAAAGAAAAATCCTAACCATCATTTGACGATTAGGATCTTTCTGTAGTTTATGTAGCGGGGGCTGTGTCTTGTAATGACATGACATTTCAAAATCTACCAAATCAAACGAAAATTGATGTTATCACTGATTCAATTTGTTCTGTGTCTGAATCGGAGGATGATATACTCTGTGAGATGGAATTGAACTTGTAATTTCATTTCGATGAATTTCGCTGGTAATGGGATGGGAAAAATCCTTTAGAATCACAGAAAAGCCTTAATCATCGCTATGAGAAAGATATTTGTATCTTTGCGGTAATTGTTGTATAATTATACCACATATAATTTAATGTGAGTTAGTTATACAGGAGAAAGCTATCACAAAGACATTCAAAGACCTACTGTTGGAAGCAGTCAATTCTTCAAAATATGCGAGTGTTGAAGGATTAAGGAAAAAGCTCCAGATGGGGAAGAGGAAAATACCGTCATCATCCCTTCATGCAACCCTCTACCGATTAGTTGGATCCAAGACTGTGTTCAATGCAGGGAGGGGATGGTACTCCACAATTGCCATACCCTTCAAACCGCAATATGAATCAATAAAGGGTAT
>CAYGXH010000539.1:0-2091 GCA_964353675.1 uncultured Chlorobiaceae bacterium | reverse complement strand
CATTTAGCCATACTTCTAGTGTTACTTTTTCTCCTGGTGTCATGGTCCTTTCTGTGTCCCATATCTCATCACTATTAAAATCGAATTCATAAGACAAAGGAAAAGCTGGAACTGGTATTAGACTAGAAATTAAAGTAAGTGTAAAAATAATCGATAGCGTTCGCATTGCTTTCCCCTAAACAATAATTAGCTATGGTTAAAATTCTTTATTCTACGACCAGAGTGTATATCCCATATTTACTTCCCCATCGTAATCTTTGTTATGCACAGTTGCTTAAATACCTCACCCATATTAATATCTTCTCTAACCTTCTTTATTACAGTTTTAAGCTTAGGACTAGCTTTGCTTTCAAAGTGGTCTAGTAAGGATAATAAATTATCTATGGTATCTTGACTGATTTCCATCTCTTCATTGTAAAATAATGATTCCGCAGCCATTAGAAGTTCGTTTGCTACTATGCTTGCATGTGAAGTCAATGATGGTTCCTGTAATAGAAGCAGTGCTATTTCCAAAGAGTTATCGTATAGTGCAAAAATATATTCTCTTCCCACTCTAGTGTTTAACAGAATCTCATCTCTAAATAGCCTCAAGAGTAGGAGATTCTCATACTGTTTTTCATCCCACATTTTATCATAGGCTATAGGCCACAGTAGGGATACGGAGGTTGTAGTGCTTGAAGATGTGGTTATTGGTGGAGGTTTAATTGTTGTAGATGTTGAAATAAAATTTATAGTAGTACTACTCGTTGTCGTTAGCGGTGATGAAATTGTAGTGGTGGTTGATGTCGAAGGAATTGATTCACATGAATTAGTTTCCTCATTACAGATTTGATTGGGACATGGATTAATCCCTTGCTGACAGGATCCATCCACACAGATCTCGGTTCCATTACAAAATAATCCATCAATACATTCTACATCTTGTCTGCACTCTATTTGATGGATCATGCCGTTAGCATCATCTACATCAAAATACTTCTCAGCATGAACATCTAAAATAAATCCATCACCTCCAAGATAAGCTTTAATCCATTCATTGCTGGGGGCATCTTTGCACTGTAAGACAACTGTATGAAGCAGAATATCTGGACCAGTAATACCAGGGCCAAGCAACTCAATGACTCCCAGGGCATATTCATCAGTATCTGCATTATAATGCTCATACGCACTATCCCATTGCCCTATAGGTTTAAGATTGTTGCAAGTAATACTTTTTACATCAACTAAATCTGAATGACATTGAAAATAGTATTCTATACCAGCTATATTGACATCTTCAGTCCAATCAACCAGCCAGATATCTATTGAGATAGATTCTGATTTATATAAGTCAATCTCAGCAGGATCATCAGGTACTCCATCTTGATCAAAGTCGAACTTAAAAGATAGAGCAAAAGTATAACCTACCATGAGGAATAGTATTAGCCCAGATATACAAATGATTGATATCTTCTTCATTTTATCAGCTTTGAAAGATGATGATGTAATTTAACTTTCTTTTTAAGTGCTCTATTCCTTAATATTGTTCCCCACCTTTCAATTGGAACACAGACTCTCCCTATGGCATTCAAAAATGGTTATTGAGGGTCCCCTTTACTTCGTGTTACTTCATCTGCCTCATGGTTTAATCCCATTTTAAAGCCCCCCAGCATTTTCTACCGAGGGGCTTTATTGAAAAGATAAAAAACCAGAAACAAATCCCTCTATATTACCTTACAAACATGCAGGACAGTCAAATCTCCCAAATTCATATATAAGTAATACAAGGTCTGGAAGGGTAACTTTCCCATCTCCATTACCATCTGCCTGGCAAGGATCTGCTTCACCGCAATCAAATCTACTGTACTCATAGATGAGTACTATCAGATCTCCAAGAGTAACTTTGCCATCATCATTATAGTCTGCATAACATTCGCACACATCTCCGCACCTATTATCGTTACAATTTCCTTGCTCCATTTGACAGATTCCACCAGTGGGTTCACAATCGACATCACTGGTACAGGTGATAAAATCTCTGTTCAAAAATTTTCCTGCTCTATAGCTTGCAGTCACGCCAAACAGTGGCTTTACACAAGTGCCTAACTCTGG
>CAYGXH010000538.1:401-2095 GCA_964353675.1 uncultured Chlorobiaceae bacterium | reverse complement strand
TCAATCATGTCAGAGGCTTTGAAGTCGCGGTACGGGCCGGTCTGCCCGAAGTTGGAGATAGAAACCATAACCAGCTGCGGATTCACCTTCTCCAATGTTTCGTAGCCCAGCCCCAGCCCGGGCATAACCCGGGGCTCGAAGTTTTCCACAATCATATCCACCCGCTTGACCAAATTCAGGAAAATCCTCTTACCTGTTTCGGTCTTCAGATTGAGCGTGATGCTTTTCTTATTCATATTCAAGTAAAGGAAAGGCCCGCTTTTTTCAGGGTGAGGTTCATCTTTGAAGAATGGACCTGTTCTTCTAGCCACATCTCCTTCACCTGGTTTTTCTATCTTGATTACATCTGCCCCGTAGTCCGCCAGAAGCTTGGTGCAATAAGGTCCAACGAGGTGATGAGTTAGGTCTAATACCTTCACATCTGACAGAGCTTGAGCCATGCTCGCCTCCTTTGTATGCGTTTTAGGCAAGGTGAATCACCACATTGTTGAGCCGCCGTTCACGTGTATTGTTTGACCGATCACGTGTCGACTGGCAGGCTTGGTCAGGAATAAAACAACATCTGCAACATCGTCAGGTTTCGCGATCTGCCCGCGCGGCGGCGCAAAGGCAGGATTCATCCCGAAAGCTTGGAATTCCTCTTCGGTAGGGAAAACGCGTCTGGTCATAGGCGTGTCGGTGAAACCTGGGACAACCACATTTACGTTAATCCCGTTACCGGCCACCTCCAGAGCTAGTGATTTGCTGAAGGATACTATGCCGCCCTTCGAGGCTGCATACGGTGCGGACATGAATACCGGGCGCAGCCACTGAGCTGAGGCAAAGTTGACTATCCTGCCACTCTTTTTCTCAATCATGTGTTTGAGTGCCGCTTTGCAGCAGAGAAAGGTGCCCTTAAGGTTAATATCAATCACCCTGTCCCACATCTTCTCGGTCAAATCCTGCACCAACGCACCTTCGCCGACGGCGGCATCATTCACCAGGATATCAATCGTACCAAAGTGATGCAGGGTTTCCTCAACCATATGGCTAACATCTTGAGATTTCGAAACATCTGTTTTGACAGCGATACAGCTTCCTCCCAGCCTCTTGACCTCGGCAACAACCTTCTTCGCTGAGCTCAGGTCTATGTCGGCAATCGTAACCTTCGCTCCTTCTTTAGCCAGGTTGAGTACAACGGCTCGACCGATACCTGAAGCACCTCCGGTTACTATTGCCACCTTACCGTTAAGCTCTTTATGTGGGGGCATTTGTTATTTCCTCCTCGGATTTACACCGTACTCTTCATTACCGCTTTCGAAGAGTTGTTGTTTAGTATAGAAAATTAAGTACTGTTATTTAGGCAGATGTTCGCCTGGTAGTTGCACCAAACTCTGCCAGTGGGGTGAATACCGGTGAAGCACCGAGAATTTATTCATCCGTAGAGTGCGTAGCTTGTCAGCAATAGGATGGCTACCCAGAGTGTACAAGGCTCCTCCCCTATCACCGCTGACACCCTGTTGTCCTTGCCCCTGGACAAAGGACCTCAGAAGCTCTCTTCCCTTTATAGAATAGAAGTACATATCCCATGATAGGGGATCAGTTGGCAATTTCCGGATTTCCAGACGGATGATGTCTTTGCCTTCGGAACGAACCAGGCAGCGACGAACTTTGTCGCTATCTTCGAAAGTAATATCTGCTACGGACGTGGGATA
>CAYGXH010000538.1:0-391 GCA_964353675.1 uncultured Chlorobiaceae bacterium | reverse complement strand
CATCAGGCGCGCCTCCTCGGTGGTCACCAGCCGATGCAGGATATAGTAGCCATGCAAGCCGGCAGTGTCATCTGCCATCCCGTACATTACAGATATCATGATCGTGAATTCATTGTAGGGTGTCAGGCCATCGATGTTGCCGTATTCCGTAGCTACGAGAGCTACCGCCCCCTTGCCCTCAGTTACCTGGACAGGATTCAGTTTGTCCGAAGGTAATAAGCTTTTTGTTCTGGCAGCGGGTGCAGGAAAGCCGGCTACTATCATGGAATGGTCCGAATAGTGGATTGGGAACCTCGACTTAGCACCTGCGGAGAAACTCTTGTTTATGAGACACCACCTTTTTGCGTATTCCGAGCACCTTAACTCACGGTACTCGTTCTTACCACATCAG
>CAYGXH010000537.1:0-2117 GCA_964353675.1 uncultured Chlorobiaceae bacterium | reverse complement strand
GAAGCTCTTTGATATCGCTTACATAATAGTTTGCGTGCGGATCAACCGTGCCGAAGGTATCGCCGTAGCGTGCGAACACCGTCTTCATGCCGATATTGGCAGCGCCGATCATATCACGTTCTGCCCAATCACCCACCATGAGGGACTGTTCCGGTCTTACATTGAGCAGCTCAAGAACTTTTCTGAACGGAACCGGGCTTGGTTTTTTTTCGCCCGAATCGTCGAAGGTCACAACCGCATCAAAAATGTGATGGAAATTCAGGTAGCAGAGGCGCAGCCAGGCTTCACGTGCCGGCGCATCGGATACAACGGCGAGTTTAATCCCGCGTTTCAGAAGCTCAACCAGAGTCATATAAACGTGCGGGTACGGAACGAGCGCCGCCTCGCGCGCCCGTCTGTAGGCGATTATACCGGCCGACAGTATCTTATAGTCTAATTTCCTAAATACATCATAGAGAAGCTGATCAAAAACATTTTGAAATTCGATGCCCCACTCTTTATATATCGCCTCTATACGGGCTTTTACTTCATCAACGGGCAGGTTTAGACCGGCATCGACCATCGCGCTGATCGCAGCGTCGATCGCCTGCCGCTTCATCGCCATGAAATTAACGAGCGTATTATCGAGATCAAAAACAACAGCCCTGATCATTTTGGCTTTCTGCCCCTCCCCGCTTTTGCAGTTTCATCCTCTATGAATGTGCGTATAGCGGGTTTCAGATAAATCGACTCAACGCCGTACTCAGCGAGCGCCAGCGCCAGCGCTCCCGCCTTTCGTGATTCGACCAGCTTCTTGTTAACGACAAGCACTTTCTGTTCTTTCAGGATACAGTATCCGCCTTCAAAATCACCCTTCTCATAACGAATCTGGAGATCAAGCTGACGGGCAACCTGTTCAAGTTCGTGAACTATTTGCGAGTAATTCATTTTAATGTCTCAAGGAGTGACACGTGATCCCTTTATCGTTCGCTTAAAGAATAAACATTTCCTCAAAGAAATACAAATAATGCATCTTTTACGATTTTCCCTTCCGGAAAGGAGCGAAGGTCTTGCGCCTCACTTACCTCTGATGCGGATGAGGGAATCCAGTTTCGTCTGTAAGAACGGACTATCCGAATCGTAAACACTTGCAGAGGTATAATAAAGGATTGCCATGCGAAGGTTGTTCTTTCTTTCGAACTGTTCCCCGAGAAGCAGAAGCGCCTGCAAATTCCGAGGATAGAAGCGCAGTGCACGCTCCGCTTCGTCTATCGCCTCTTCATTCAGAACGATTTTAGTGTATAGAGATCCGATCTCAGCGTGATATCTGCTCAGGTCCCGGACCTCAGACGTCGTGTTGAGTGAATCCCCGTACGATAAAATCCGGTCAAAGGCGAGAACGACTGGATTCGTGCTGTCGATCCCTTGCAGGCTGACAAGGTACTTTTTAGCGAGGAGAGTATCTCCCAGCTGTAGATTGTAATGGAGACCCCAGAGGAGACCGACGAAGTACGTCGTGTCTTCTTTATATAAAGAATTCATTATATCGGCAGCACGCCGCGCATAACCTAACCGCCAGTAAAGGTCGGCAGCTTTTCCAATCTCAACTGCTTTGCTCATGAAGAATGTTTCCGCCACTGCATTCTGCAGTATGCGCATTGCCTGAAGCTGTAAACGTGCCGGGATGGTGTATCCCAACGCTTGCGGAAGGAGAAAGAGACGGTTATAGTAAAATTGCGCCCCCGTTGAATCTCCTGCAACAGCATGCGCGACGATATTCTGAAAGAGTACTTCGGGATGCAAGGAGTCGCGCGAATATGCTTTTGAAAAGTATCCGAATGCAGATTCGTACCTCCCCTGCTGTATTTCTCTCCTGCCCTCGAAGAGAAAATATGTTGCCTGTGTGGAATCCGATACAGTTCTAATGTGCGTGGGCTGGTTATCTCCTTCCCGATGCCGGTTCCGGACACGCAGCAGATTGAGATTGGCGATACTAACAACAGAATCGAAGGCAAATCGTTTTGATTCACGCATGGAAAATTCAAACACTCGCAATCCCTCCAGCCGGGTCGGTACAACCAAATAGCTCACGTCATTGTCCCTCAAGAGCGTCTCAAATACCGGCAGTGGGACACCCT
>CAYGXH010000536.1:0-2127 GCA_964353675.1 uncultured Chlorobiaceae bacterium | reverse complement strand
CTTCTCCCTCCTCAGCACTAACCGGTCCTATTGTCCGCGGAGATTTGCAGACAATCAATCTTCATCTTGAAGCTCTGACGCGCTACGCACCTCACTTTCTTCCTCTCTATACAGTAGGGGGAATCGAAGCGGCACGTATCGCACGGGACCATGGTAAAATATCTCACGAGAATTTTACAGAAATTATTCGTACATTCAGAAAATTTATCCGAACGCACACTTTTCCCAAATTGATAAAGGACAAGAAGTGAAAGCTCTGATCGCCAGCGGCGGACGCGGTACACGCCTGAGACCGCTCACCCATACTCAAAACAAACATCTCATACCGATCGCGAACAAACCGATACTCTATTATGCCATAGAAGCGGCGGTAGATGCAGGAATCAAACAGATCGGGATCGTACATAATGCGGGCAGTGATGAAGTACCCGACGCCATAGGCAACGGTAAACGGTGGGGTGTGAAAATTACCTACATACCGCAGAAAAATCCCGCCGGACTTGCACACGTGGTGAAAATAGCCGAAAAATTCATCGGCAAGGATTCCTTCGTCTTTTACCTTGGCGATAATATGGTCGTCGGCGGAATACGTCGCTTCATAGATGAATTTGAAAAGAGCGACTGCAACTGCTTCCTGACGCTTGCGAAGGTAAAAGATCCTGAACGTTTTGGCGTACCGGTCATAAAAAACGGCATAATCGTAAAAGTAGAGGAAAAACCGGCAAAACCGAAGAGTCATTTTGCAGTTGCCGGAATTTACATTTATGATCATCATATCTTCGAGGCAGTCAAGAAAATTAAACCAAGTCGGCGCGGAGAACTTGAAATATCAGATGCACATACATACCTGATCAAAAAAAAATACAAGGTCGGATACAGTGAGATAACAGGCTGGTGGAAGGATACCGGTAAACCATCCGACCTCCTTGAAGCAAACCGGCTTGTACTCGATAATATGGAACCAAAAGAGCTCGGTTCAGTCGATGATGCTTCTTCGGTTGTTGGAAAGGTAATTCTTGATGAGAATTCGAAAGTTATCAACTCCGTCATTCGCGGACCGGCTATCATCGGTAAGAATACTATAATCGAAAACAGTTACATTGGTCCCTTTACATCGATCGGAAACAACACACACATAAAAAATTCCGAAGTCGAATACAGCATCGTCCTCCGTGATTGTAAAGTAACGGATGTGAAGCTTCGCATCGAAGGGAGCATACTTGGAAACGACGTGGAGGTCGTAGAAGCAACGGGCAAACCGCTTGTCCACAGATTCATGATTGGCGACCAGAGCCGCGTAGAAGTTGCCTAGTGAGGGGATAACTGAATGATGCTGCCATACCAGACAATACTCGTCGACCATAAAGACTGTATAGCGACACTGACGTTTAACAGACCCGGAAAGCTCAATGCAATAAATCTTGAGGTTCTCGGGGAAGTTGAGCATGCTTTTACTGAATTTGAAAAGGATTCTTCTGTCGGTATAATTATTTTAACCGGATCAGGTGAAAAGGCATTCGTCGCAGGTTCCGATATCGGATTATTGGCAACATTCGACAGCGAGCAAGGGACTCATTACGCTAATGTCGGACACAGGGTTCTCGGAAAAATTCAGAATTTTTCAAAACCTGTGATTGCGGCAGTCAATGGTTACGCGCTTGGAAGCGGATGTGAAATTATTCTTGCATGTCATATCAGAATTGCCTCCGAAAATGCACAATTCGGACTGCCTGAGGTCGGCCTTGGCTTAATTCCGGGGCATGGAGGAACACAGCGGCTTGCACGACTCATCGGTATCGGGAAAGCAACAGAGCTCATTCTCACCGGCAATACAATCGATGCGCATGAAGCATTGCGTATCGGGCTTGTAACGAAACTCGTACCGCTTGCCAAACTAAGCCGAGTCGTGGAAGCAACAGCACGTGTAATACTTTCCAAATCACCTTCTGCGATCAGGATAGTTCTCAGAGCGCTCAATGCAAACTTCGAAAAACCTCTCGAAGAGGGCATCCGATTTGAAACTGAGCTTTTCAGGGAGTGCCTCACAACCGAAGATTCTCGTGAGGGCACTAAAGCTTTTCTCGAGAAACGAAAACCTATATTTAAAGGAAAAAGAAGAGTTTGCTG
>CAYGXH010000535.1:0-2149 GCA_964353675.1 uncultured Chlorobiaceae bacterium | reverse complement strand
ATCGATACATTAGAATTCTTTGTACCTCGTATTATAAAGCAGCAACCCCTCCCGCTCAAGGGGCTCGAACGTAAACAACGGCGATTTCCAGATAAAACAGACGGCCAGTCAATTGCATTGTATTTAGGCCTAAAACTTGTGGGCAATGGAAGCGTAGCGCTATTTTGCGGAAGAAAAACTACTGCTGCAAATTTATGTTCAATAATAGCAGATGTTTATGAGAGAAAAATCAATCTCGCACCTCCGTCTCTCACTTCAGACGTAGAAGAAATAAGAAGGGAGCATTACCTCCACGCTCGCAATTTTGGTGAGGAATCTGTTTCTGCAAAATGCTCTCAGCTTGGTATCTTTGCACATCATGGCAATACCCCTCATGGCATTCGTTTGTCGGTTGAATACGCCATGCAAAAAGGATACACAAAATTCGTTATCTGTACATCTACCTTAGCGCAGGGCGTCAATCTTCCTATTCGGTACCTTATCGTAGCTAGTATTTATCAGGGGGTTGAGCCTATAAGAATACGTGATTTCCAGAATCTGATAGGGCGTGCTGGCCGTTCCGGAATGCACACAGAGGGGAGTATCATATTTGCAGATCCATTAATCTATGACAGGCGCGATTCGCTTAGTCATAGTAGGAGATGGAGACAAGTAAAGAAATTGTTAGAACCACGTAATTCAGAACCATGTGTAAGTACACTATTCTCTCTTTTTGAGTCATTACACAGTTATGATTTCAGATACACATGTCATGTCGAACCATTATGGTTTGTAAGAGCATACGTTGAGGGGGGAGATGAACTTGAGGATTTCATCGAAAAGATCGTCTCTGAACATGAAGTTCGAGGATTTACAAAAGAAAGTCTAGAAATGCAATTTGCAAGAAGAATGAATATCATCTCTACTATTGAGAATTACTTAATGTCTACCCTGGGAGACACAGAATCTGATGCCCAGATAGCAGCTGCAGTTGCACTTGCTGAAGGGACTCTTGCATACTTCTTAGCAGATGAAAAACAAAAAAAGCAGATTGTTGAAGTTTTTATTCTCCTTGCTAACAATATTAGCAATCAAATACCACAGTATTCACGACGAGTTATTTTCAGTAAAACACTCTTCGGCGTCAATATTTCTCAAAAGATTGAAAAGTGGGTACTAGATCACATCGAAAAACTCTTAACAATTGATGATTGTGACGAATTGTTGTTGGTGATGTGGCCAATTATTTCCGAAATTGTTCAAAATAACACATTCAGAAAATGTGATAAACCCGATGTTTTGATGTATCTTGCCTTGGAATGGGTCAAGGGCGAACCATTCAATGTATTACATGACATTCTTGTTACCACCGATACAAAACTCATTACTGGAAAGCAGCAGCGACGGTTTGTATTAGATCATGTAGTAGATATTTGTGAAAATGCGATTGCATACGAAGGTACTCTCATTGTTGGTGCAGTATCAGAATTAATTGAACAGTTAAGATACGAAGAAGGGAAAATCACAATTGCCTTGTTAGCTGTGCTTCAGAAAAGGATGAAGTATGGTTTACCAACACCAGAGTCGATGATGGTTTTTGAGTTAGGATTCGCAGACCGGTGCCTAGCACAGGATTTGGCATGGGTTGGTTCTGACATGGTTTCAGGCAGGTTTGAAATGATGTTCGGGCAATTCTTGATATGTATCCACGATACTTTACGGAAGTCGTATTAAATAATCTATTGACATGATACTGTTCAGATAATCATTTATTACATACACTTTTTTCTAACAAATTTCTAACAGAATTGACAAAAACAAATGAGAAATAGTAAGTAGCAGTAGGTTGTAGATCTTATAAAAGGTAGTTTTAAAAACCTTCGAAAGGGTAGTTTTTCACTCCCCAAATATATATTAACTTACCCCTGGTGTATTCTGTTTTGGATTAATAAATTACAAAAAATAACCCCCCGTGGCTAACCTGAAAATATTCTGATACTGCGTGAGAAGGTTGGAATCGTTTCTGGTTGCATCGGGTTGACCAGGATAAGACTTTTTAAAAGGGGGTTATGTTACAACAACCTATTAAAAAGATACCTTGTTACCCGTTTTAGCTGATATTAGAGATTTTTAATAAGTCTTTGGGCTTTAGCAAGGTTCACTTTTCACC
>CAYGXH010000534.1:0-2163 GCA_964353675.1 uncultured Chlorobiaceae bacterium | reverse complement strand
CCCAAGCACGTTAAATACTTTTAGAACAACTAATGAGCCTTTAGGTATTTCATATCTGATAGTAGTGATCGGATTAAACGGATTTGGATATGACTGCTCAAGAGCGTATTCTTTTGGTATTTCTTGCACTACTGAAACGAGCTCACATGGAGGAGGTGGTGGTAATTCTGATCCTGCGATGATCTTTATTCTATTATTCATTGGCACATTGCTCGACGATGACAATATTAATTTACCCACCCTATCTGCCTTTACCCAGTAACCAGATCCAGGTTTAATAGTATCAGTTATACCATAACTATTTCCGCCTATATATTTGTAAAATCCATTTAATACCATACTGCCAGGATCGCTTATTATATTAGCCACAGGCACAGGATATGTAATTGAACCTATCATATTCCAACCAATTCCAATATCGAATGTATCACTGAATATTACAGTACCTTCCACTGTATCCATTTGTACTGCTTCATATTTTAACCAGTACCCTACTCCGTTTGATAATGTATCCTTCTGGTTGTAGCCATTTATATATGTATATGCTGGGGATATGGATTTATCAAATATTGAATTCTTCTCAAAGGAGAATGGTTGCATTGGTATGGACACCATGTTCCAACCGTCATTTATGGAAAACTGTACACTTGGCGGTGAATATGTGCCCGTAATATTCATCATTACAGGTGAACCGGTTCCATCATAATTGATTATAAGATTTCCGTTATGTACACCGAATACAGTGGGATTAAATGTCACATAGAACTTCTGGCTGTCAAGCGGAGCGATTGTGGCTGAAGAAGGAAAGATACTGTACTGTTCCGGGAAATCGCTTGTTACTGACAATATCTTAATTCCCATTTCATTCGGATTCCGAAGAACCATGCTGTCAGTTTTGGTTTCTCCCGGAAACAGGATGCCGAAATCCATATTATTCACACTCAGTACAGGTGTTATACGTAATGGGATTACCAGATCATATTTCCAGTATACCTCGTCTCTTGTGCTGACATCCAAGATTAATTGCAGGTCAGCATATTTTAGGCTTGTGTCTATTTTAATGGTATAATATGCTGGTGTAGTATTCCTTTGTCCCGAGAGCAAATTGCCATAGATATCATAACATGATCCAAAGGACGTAACATCCGGATCTGTAGATTTTAAAACCCCCCTTATAGAATAAATTGTACTGTCTTCGCTTTGATTGCGTAGCCATAATTGTACTTTAATCCATTCGGGCATTGTACGTGTCATTGTGATCGAATCAATTGCGACAGGACCTACAGTGGTGAATCGGTCTACCTGCTGGAGCAGAAAACGGGAGGTATCAATTGGATCAACTGTTGAGACATTCACATTATAATAATATTCACCGGGAGGAATAGACCACTCTGTTCCCCACACTCCATCACCAGCAAGGCTATCGTCATGCAAACCGTCGTCAAAAAATAATGATGAATCAAGAGCACTTTCAACGATTTCATAATATGCTTTAACGATGAGAGGGTGAGAATTTGGGTTTTCTACTTCTGCTCGCAACTTGATAGTGTCATTCGCTGGTTGATAAAATAGTTTATTTTTTTGGATATCATGGGCATATGAGGAATTGTTGATCCACTCTACGGCCTTCTGGACAACCGGATCGATTCCATTAGCGACATCATCAGGATTAAACCATACCTGGTAATCGATAGGAAATTCTTTACCGTTGAGATAGACACCAGGATTGGAACTTAAATACTGATCAGCAATGGAATAGTGGAGTGTCCACCCTGGGTAAGACGTGATGCCTACATTCCATCCTAAACTTGCTGCCGAAGATTGGCCAAAATACTTCAACATATCATGGTGTCGAAGTCTGTATGCAGTTATATCTCCAAAACTAACACAAGTAGGACCCAAAAGGACAGCGATGGGTCTGTCAAATCCTGGTGGTTCTCCGCGTATTTCAAAAGTATGACCATGATAAACCATTTGGCAAAGTGTCTGATCTGATGTATTACATCGTAAAACAGAAGCGATTGTATTAATATATCGATTGAAAAGGATGCGGAAGGCGTCAGCAAAATATGCACTACCACCAGGATTCCATCGCATATCAATGATCAGAGCATCTTTATCTTTCAAGTTATTGACTGCATTGAAAAATTCTTCATCAGTATA
>CAYGXH010000533.1:0-2166 GCA_964353675.1 uncultured Chlorobiaceae bacterium | reverse complement strand
AAGGTACCTGAGAGTACCCGCACGCAAAGAAAACATCAGTCCGCGCCCTTTCGGGCGCAGCTGACTCCAATCTTGCGTGCAATAAAAATTCTCAGGTTTTTAAGACAAGACAGCAGCCGAAGCTACGCTAATATTTTGTTAATTGTTATTGGTTATTTGTTAATTGTTCCTTCATTGTAAAAAGTTTTTTCATTACTCGGCATGTAACGGTAGCCGAAGTTTACCCGCCGACCTGCCCGCCGATTTACCCGCCAAAGCGAAGCGAAGGCGGGAGTGAAACGAAGGCGGGAGTCCCAAAGGGTCACAGGCGGGTTCACCAACTTTCTATGCGACAGCCTACGCTAAATTATTTTTATTTGTTCTTTCGATTGCTTCTAAAATTTGTTTAACAATTTTAGGATGGAGCGCCTTTCCGGAATGGAACGGTATGACAATCCGAGCTTCAACCTTCTTGTATATTCTGTGGCTGCCTTTCGAACGGAGCAAAACAAATCCGGCTTTTAGAAGCAGTGATTCAGCTTCCTTCGCCGTAATTTGCTGGGATCTACCCAACGTTCACCTCAAGCGTGGTCATAACTATCTCTTTGCTCAGGTGAGCTTTCTTTTCGTCATCATCCAGAGTCTCAAGATATAATTCCATCGCTTCCTTAATATTTTTCATCGCTTCTTCAAATGTCTCGCCTTGAGATTGACACCCCGGAAGATCAGGACAATACGCATAATAGCCGTAATCGTCATGCTCAACCACGATATTTGCTTTGTATGTCATATCATAATTCCTGTCTTAATAAATATAACAGTCGAAGTTTAGATTATTCCTATTCGGTTAAAAAACTTTAATCCTTACAATATTGTAATATACAATATTGTAAGTTGCAAGTTTATCAAAGTACAATTGAATACTATGAAAATCCACCGTTACTTAGGATGATAGATATTTCCTCAAAAACTGCCCGGTATATGATTTTTTGCATTCTGCAATTTCTTCCGGCGTACCGGTTGCCACAACCGTTCCCCCTTTCTCTCCCGCTTCCGGTCCAAGGTCAATAATCCAATCAGCGCATTTGATAATATCCATATTATGCTCAATCACTACAATTGAATTACCTTTTTCTATGAGAGCATCGAAGCATGCAAGGAGTTTTGCAATGTCGTCAAAATGCAGGCCGGTCGTAGGTTCATCAAAAATAAAGAGCGTGTGTTTATCCTCCTCCTGAGCGCTGAGATGGGATGCAAGTTTTACTCTCTGCGCTTCCCCGCCGGAGAGAGTTGTAGCCGATTGCCCGAGTCTTATGTAACCCAATCCGACATCATCAAGTACCTTCAGTTTCTTCACAACCTTCAGACTTTCTCTATAGGATTGGAAAAACTGTATCGCCTCAGTCACAGTCAGACCCAGCACATCATCAATGGTCTTGTCATGGAATCGTATATCCAGAACTTCCTTCCTGTAACGCTTCCCTTTGCAGACATCGCAAGTCAGTTCAATGTCGGCAAGGAACTGCATCTCGATCGTCTGGATCCCGCTTCCCTCGCACGTTTCGCAACGACCTCCCGGAACGTTGAATGAAAAGTAACCCGGCCCATAGCCATGTATCTTCGCAGCGTGCGTCGACGCGAAAAGATCGCGTATACCATCGAATGCCTTCATATACGTTGCAGGATTGGAACGGGGTGTTCTACCAATTGGCGACTGATCTACCAACTCGATATCGCTGATCGAATCGACACCTTCGATCATACGGTGTGAACCGACCGGCTTCGACGAAGTACCTTTTAATCGCTTCACACCTGCATATAGTATTTGGTGGATGAGGGTACTTTTACCGGAACCGCTGACACCCGTGACAGCAACGAACATGCATAAAGGTATGGATACGTCGATACTCCGCAGATTGTGTTCCTTTGCTCCTTTGATGGAAATTGTGCCGGCTGTGCTCTTTCTTCGTTTCGCGGGGATAGGAATTATTTTCTTTCCCGACAAGTACTGACCGGTAAGAGATTTTTTATCCTTGACCAAATCAGATGCACTGCCTGCGAAAATAACTTCACCACCATACTCACCCGCCTGCGGACCCATATCGACTACCATGTCGGCTGATCGAATCATGTCGGAATCATGTTCAACCACGAATCACCCCGACGCGGGGAAACGTTTGTGAGCCG
>CAYGXH010000532.1:0-2174 GCA_964353675.1 uncultured Chlorobiaceae bacterium | reverse complement strand
AACTGCCCAGGATAAGGGAATTCGCAATACGGGTAACGGCAATGCGGGTGGTAGGATCGGATTAGGTTTCTATAAAAATACTATAACCCCAACCCAGATCGGGAAGCGGGCCGGAGAAGAAGCGATCATGCTCCTTTCCGCAGTCGATCCCCCGGCGGGGGAACAGCCCGTTGTACTCGGAAGTTTTCAGTCGGGTGTGATGGTCCATGAAGCGGTCGGGCATCCGTTTGAGGCAGATGGCAACCGTAAGAAAACTTCCATCTTCTGGGACAAGATGGGGACGCAAGTGGCAAATCCAATCGTTACAATCTATGATGATCCGACGATTCCCAATTTAAGGGGAAGTCTCAACATCGATGATGAAGGGACGATACCGAAGAAAACAATGCTCATCGAAAAGGGAAAGCTCGTCAGTTATTTACAGGATCGGCTTTCTGCAAAGTTAATGGGTATGGAAATGAACGGGCACGGACGCAGACAATCGTACCAGAATAATCCTATACCGCGGATGGCAAACACGGTGCTTGCTCCCGGTGACGCAACACCTGAGGATGTGATCAAGTCCGTTAAGAAAGGATTTTTCGCGGAAACATATCAAGGTGGTGAAGTGAATGATTCCGGGAAGTTCACGTTCTCGGTGAATAAAGGATACCTTATCGAAGACGGAAAATTAACCAGACCGGTTAAGAATGCCACACTGATCGGGACGAATGTTCAGATACTTAATGAAGTAGAGATGATAGCCAACGATACCCAATTTTTCCTTGGCACCTGTGGTAAGGACGGACAATCAGCCGCCGTAACTGCCGGTACGCCGACTCTCAAACTCCGTCAGATGACGGTAGGAGGCAGGCAATGAAAAACGATAATCTTATCAAAGTAGCGGAAAACCTTGTTGCCTTCGGACGAAAAAAAGGCGCAGATCAGATTGAAGTATCGATCGGCGAGGGAAGCGAATTTTCTCTCGATGTTCGTCAGGGTGAGGTTGAACGACTGGTGGAAGCCGGATCGAAAGGTCTTTCACTGCGTCTCTTTGTCGAGGGGAAAATGGCGCGCGCGAGTTCATCCGATCTCTCGAAAGAAACTTTAGAAAAGCTCGTCGAGAATGCGATTGAACGTGCAAAACTTTCAAGTGCAGATCCGTTTGCAAGTCTACCAGAGAAAGAAGCAATTACGGCAGATGTCGAAAAACTTAAAATGTGGGATCCCGCTATTCTTGAGATGTCTCCCGAAATGAAAATTGCTGCGGCGAAGAAAACTGAAAAGATCTGTCTCTCAGAGCCGAGGGTGAAAAAATGCTTCGGAGCATCGTTTGGTACATACACAGGTGAAACGTTCCTGGTCAACTCGAACGGTTTCAGCGGTTCATACAAGAGGACCGCTTGTTCATCGGGTGTATATCTGCAGGCAGGGGAAGAACCCAATCTCTTCGATGAGGGATGGGGCGATTCCTCGCGGATCCTGGCAAATCTGGAAAGTCCGGAAGAGATTGCGACTAAGGCGATTCACCGTGTCACACGTCTCATTGGCGCGAAAAAGGTTGACACACAAAATGTTCCGGTCATCTTCGAATCTCCCATGACAGCCGGCTTGCTCGGTTTTCTTTTTAACTGCATAAACGGCACCAGCATATATCTTAAGCAATCGTTCCTTGAAGGGAAAATCGGTGAAAAAATCGGGAGTGATTTAGTAACTGTTACAGATGATGGATTAATCCCGGGAGCGGCCGGAACAAAACCGTTCGACGGTGAGGGCATTCCAACACGGAAAACCGTCGTCGTCGAGAAAGGTGTTTTGAAAAGCTACCTGATGGATACGTATTCAGCGAAGAAACTCGGCATGAAATCAACGGGCAACAGTTCCGGGCCGAATAACTTTTACCTCGCCGCAGGAACATCCAAACCGGAGGATATCATTAAATCGGTCGATAAGGGACTTTTCCTCACGGGTACAATCGGATTTGGCATGGTGCCGACAACGGGAGATATCTCGCGAGGTGCATTCGGGCTATGGATCGAAAAGGGAGAACTTGCTTATCCCGTTGCAGAAATCACATTCTCCGGCAACCTCGGTCAGCTACTGAAGGGAATCGAGATGGTCGGTGATGATGTGAAGTTCAAAGATTCCATCACCGGACCGACAATTAAAGTCGCGGAGATGACCATAGGCGGTAA
>CAYGXH010000531.1:0-2178 GCA_964353675.1 uncultured Chlorobiaceae bacterium | reverse complement strand
TCCACACTCTCCGATAACGAGAGACGTTTCATTTTCTCAGCCTGTGTCATGGAGGTGCAATCCATGTACATATTTTAATCTCCTTCGCTCATGGTGTCAAGCATTCTTTCTGAATATCAATACGTTTTGATGTACCTTAACTAATTTTTTATTACTTCCAAACTGTCTATCAGCCCTCATAGAAGCAGAAGCAATCGGTTTTATTAATATTGCTTCATTGTAAAGCGAAAATCCATTTTCCCGAAATCCATTTATTGTATCGGCAATAAATCCCCGGTAGTTTCCAGTCCGTTTATCTCTGAAATCCCCGATGACAAAACAGGCGTATCCGTTAGATTTCAATATTTTTGCACATCGTAGAATAATCCGCTTTAAAGTTGCTATGAATGTATGATATTCCATCGTGCTCAAGTCTCGTGGATCATCGGAGTATCGTTCAAGATCGCCGTAAGGAGGACACGAAAATATCAAGTCGGCAACCGGAGCATTTTCCAATTCATTAAGACTATCCCCCACAATCCATATTGATCGTTCTTCCCCATTTAATATCTCTACCGCTTGAACATTATTCGCTTTGATTTGTTCTGCACTTAAATCACATCCCCAGTATTTATATCCGAGTAAAGAAGCTACAATTCCCCGAACACTTCCACCTGCAAAAGGATCAACTATTTGTCCCCCGGGAGGGCAGAACCATGTGTAGATTAGTTCGCACAATACGGGATCAAATATTGATGTATTATACTTTTGAGCTTCTTCACTATAAGATTCATCCATATTTTCATATTTAGAAACTGGAATATTATAAGTCATAGATTTCTCTCTTCCAATTTCGCTTTTTATTCCGATATTCAACCACGCCTGCTTTCGCGCCTGCCATTCCCCCGACCGAGCATCAAGTATGCTGAAAGGCGGAAATATAAACTTTTGGGCTAACACCCCAATATCTGTTCTTGTTATTGGACTGCAAAATAAATCATACCCGAATAATGCGATTTCACTCATGGGTTCCCTCCTTCGGTAAATAATCCATCCTGTATACTTTTGAGATTCTTTACTGCGACATCGAAATAGGATTTTTTCAATTCAATACCGATCGCTTTCCTTTCAAGATTCACGGCGACAAATGCTTCGCTGCCAATTCCCATGAACGGAGTGAATACCGTTTCGCCTGGATTGCTGTACAACTTTATACAACGCTCGATCGTACCGAGTTGAAGAGGGCAGATATGTTTCTCATCATCCTTTTCACGTGCGATGTAATATTGCAAAGTATCGGTTTCGTTAATGTCTGTCCAGATTCCATGCGCCCAGTTAATCCATATCTCGTTACTCATTTCTTTATTCTTAACCGGAGTAATCGGAATCTTGTTTTCTCCAGGTTTTCTAAAGATCAATATTTGATCGATCAAGGCTGGCCTGGAGTGCGATGAATCTTTATTCATCTGCACGAATAACAATGATTTACTTTTCACCCGTATAGCTTGAGCTTGTGGATTTTTTTGTATAAACGCACGACCCACAAATATCCAACCATTCTTTATATGCCATCTCAATACTTCGCCGGGGAAATCTTTCAATCCGATGTACCCATCCCTATTCGCCATTGCGGGAATATCTGAGGTATGAACACAGGATAGACGACCCGTTTTCGTTACTCGCAAAAGGTCTTTGATTATGTATTCGTAATGAGTAAAGAATTCATCCCAATTCCTACAGTTTCCCAAATCTCTATCGCTATCCGAATAGACAAACAGATCCGCAAACGGCGGACTATAAACAGATAGATCGATCGATTCTTCGGGGATCTCCTTTATCCGTTCAACAGAATCACCGAGCATAACCTTGTATTTCTCAGATATAATCGTGTCCTGTTTATAATCTTCCTTCACCGTTTCTCTTCCAACAAGTTGATCTTTCTCATAAGATTTAAGATGGTTTACCATGTTATTCCTCAATCGATAGGATTGTTTTTCTTTTCGTTGAATGTTATCGTAGATTTCCTTTTCGTGATTCGTCATAACTATGAATACATTCACTGACTTCTTTTGACCGAATCTCCATTCGCGCCGTATTGCCTGGTAGAACATTTCCCAACTATCATTAAGTCCGAAGAATATCGCGTTGTTCGCATTTTGGAAGTTCATTCCGAATGCGCCTATCTTACTCTTCGTTATT
>CAYGXH010000530.1:0-2204 GCA_964353675.1 uncultured Chlorobiaceae bacterium | reverse complement strand
TGTGCGATGAGTTCTCATCGATCTTCATTAAACAGATTGTAAACGAGGTGCAGGACGAGAACTTTTTATTTGTCCTCCATAATTGTGGCAACACAGGGCAAGTTACTCAATCGATGCTTTCTACCGGTGCACATGCACTTCATCTTGGAAACAAAATTGACATCGTTAGGGCGCTCGATGAAATACCTGGACATATCCTGGTATTGGGTAATCTTGATCCGGCAGGTGTTTTCAAGCTGATGAGACCGGAAAATGTGTTTGCTGAAACCACAAATCTGCTGAATCAAACGTCTCGCTATAATAATTTCATAATCTCAACAGGATGCGACACACCTCCAGGAGTTCCGATTGAAAATATCGAGGCATTTTTCAATGCGGTCAATACGTTTAATAAAACTAAACGTTAGTCGAGAATCTGTTAATGGATAGACCTCTACAATTGTGGTGTACAGTTAAGAAAATAAATCCTTAGAGACATAAATGCAGTTAGAAAAATACTCATTTACTTTTGGCGACCTGGATATTAATCGGAACTCAATTGCTTCGGTGATGGGTTACCAGCCAAATTCAATTAATGCTCAAGTCGAAGCGGATATCGATGAAGTGATGTCAAATGGTGAAGAGCTTTGTAGAATGGAAGGCGGCTATATAATTTACGAATCTATCGTTTTTGATAAAGAAAATTTCCAACTATCAATTGATAACCAACCCTTGAATATTCAACGTAATGTTTTTCAACAGATTAAAAAAACGGAAAAGGTTGCGGTTTTTGTCTGTACCGCCGGGCGGGAAATTTCCATCAGATCTAAAAAGTTTATGAAAGAAGGGGATCTGCTTAAAGGATATGTATATGATACCTTCGGTTCTATTGCAGTTGAAGCCGCAATGGATTTGATCCAGGAAACACTTAGCAGGAAGATGTTAATTACCGGAATGAATATTACCAACCGCTATAGTCCGGGATATTGCGGATGGAATATAACCGAACAGAAAAAATTATTTTCTCTTTTACCTGTAAAATTCTGCGGAATTGAATTAACAGATACATGTTTAATGCTGCCTATAAAATCCGTAAGCGGGATCATCGGCATCGGTCGTGATGTTAAGTTCAACGCATACACATGCAATTTATGCGATATGCAGAACTGTTTGTATAGAAATCTACATCAGGAAGGGCTATGATGATATCTTCAGTATCAACGGAATCAAAACTTAATGGAGTTGCGCATTTCAATAAAACTTATATCTGGATGATTTCGGTAACGGCAGCGCTCGGCGGTTTATTATTCGGTTACGATTGGGTTGTTATCGGCGGAGCCAAACCCTTCTTCGAACGGTTCTTCGGTTTAACGGACGCCGCACTGAAAGGTTGGGCAAACAGCTGTGCTCTTATTGGCTGTCTATTCGGAGCTTTTTTTGCCGGATGGTTGAGCGATAAGTTCGGAAGAAAAAAACTTTTAATTTTCTCGGCATTTCTTTTCACAAGTACTTCATTAGGGATTGGATTTTCGCAGGAGTTCACCGTTTTTGTTATATGGCGGATCCTGGGTGGAGTCGCAATTGGATTAGCATCCAATCTATCGCCGATGTACATCGCAGAGATTGCACCCGCCCATATGCGCGGAAAACTTGTTTCAATCAATCAGCTCACGATTGTAATCGGAATTCTTGGAGCACAGATTATAAATTTTTGGATTGCAGAGAAAATACCGGACGGGACGACCGAAGAAATGATCCGACAGTCGTGGAATGTTCAAAACGGATGGAGATGGATGTTTGCTGCCACTGCAGTTCCTTCTCTTATCTTTTTCTTAAGCATGTTCTTTGTACCCGAAAGTCCGCGATGGCTGGCAAAGTATGGCAATAATATAAAAGCAGCAAAGATTCTTGCACAGATTGGAGGAGATAGATATGCGAAACAGGCAATTGCCGAAATAGATAAAACGTTGAAAAATAATATCAAGAAAGTCGATTTGCGTGAACTGTTTGAGCCGAAGATGAAGAAAGTCTTATTGCTGGGAATTATACTTGCCGTGTTTCAGCAATGGTGTGGAATAAATGTTATTTTCAATTATGCGGAAGAAATTTTTGCTCAAGCCGGTTATAACATCTCTAATACACTTATGAACATCGCCTGGACAGGCTCAGTTAATCTCGTTTTTACATTTGTTGCTTTAGGGATTGTAGATAAAGGCGGGCGCCGT
>CAYGXH010000529.1:0-2208 GCA_964353675.1 uncultured Chlorobiaceae bacterium | reverse complement strand
CCCTCGCCAAGTTTTTCCAATATCTTATAGTGGGATATCACATGACCTATCATAAATATTACCTCGTCATGGTAAAAAGGACGTTACGCCATCTTTTGGCGTCCCGACGTTTTTTGTCGGGATAATGCGAAATAGTGCTACCGACCATCGGATGAACCTCTGATGTTAGTTTGGCTGCGGCGGACAAGTCCCACCTCGCCAAGTTTCTCTAAGATCTTATAATGTGATATTGTTTGTCCTATCATTATTCTAACCTCAGTTTTCCAAGTATTTCCGTGAATTTCCTGTCAGAACGTAGCGTATCCAGGAGTGGATCAACCTTCATCCACGGCAACCACTCTGAATGTTCACTGTACGCCTTATCCAACCATGTAAATGCGGTTGCTCTATCATTCAAAGATACATAGAGCCATGATAGGAAGTATGGATCCACATGTCTCTTGGCCATCAGGGTAACAAGCTGTTCAAGGTATTTCTGTGAACGCGAATTTTTACCAGATAAGCCGCAGGAGTATCCTGTTAAGGCTATAAGACGAGGGTCCTCAGGAATATGTTGAAGGCCTTTCTCCAATGCTTCGATCCCGCGGTCGAATGCCCCGCACTGCACGTATGCGATCCCAAGCCATCCGAATAAACCAAAATACGTTGGCGCCATTTCCATGGCTGCATGGCACTGTCGTATTGCCTCTTCATAACGCCTGGCATAAAATAAAACCTGAACAGCGCATGCATGGAGACTTGGTGAAACCGGTTCCAGCTCTAAAGCACGATTAATTTCAGCTAAGGCCAGGTCAAACTTACCAGACAGCTCAAGATAATGAGCATACATATGATGAGCTTCGGCATGCGCCGGATTTGCATTCAACGCTTTACGGAATTCTATTTCTGCCTCCCGCCAGTTCCAATCGCAGAACAGCTTAATTTCCGCAACAGACAAGTGGACTTCAGCAAGCGAATCGTCTATCTGAAGTGCGGTCAGCGCAGCTTCACGTGCCTTTGCATAAGCGGTCTCCAAAGGAAGCAGACGCCAATCCCCCAAGAAAATGTAGGACTCGGCCAATCCTGTATAGGCAAGAGCAAAATCAGGATCTATCTCGATGGCTTTTGAATAGCATTCGAGACTCTTCCTGATACTGGCATCCTTCCGCTGATTGAAGAAGAATCTCCCCTTCAGGTACAGATTGTAGGCGTCGATATTGTGCGTCCGGGGTTTGATGAGTTTCGCTTTCTCTCCTTCCAGGAGCCTGACCTTGAGGTGTTCCGTGATTGCGAGAGAGATTTCATTTTGAATGGCATAAATGTCCTGCAATGTACGATCGAAGGCTTCAGACCACAGGTGAAAACCATCGGCAACCTTGACAAGTTGAGCGGTAATGCGCAGTCGGTTATCAAACTTCCGCACGCTTCCCTCAAGTATCGCCTCGACATTCAGTTTCCTCCCAATCTCCCTGACATCCATATGTTTACCCTTGAATGCGAAGGCCGATGTCCGCGCCACAACGCGCAGACCTTCGATGTGTGTAAGCATATGCATTAATTCTTCCGCCAAACCGTCGCAGAAATATTCCTGTTCCGTATCTGCACTCAGATTGGCAAAAGGCAACACCGCAATGGATGGTCGTGGCTTGTCGGCGGAACGCTTACCCGTTAGGACGCCTGATTCGAGCGCATGTAAATCTGCAATTACCTGAGAAATGTTCTGATATCGAACATCACGATTTTTTTGCAGCATCCGCGTAACAATCTGTTCCAGTTCTGCGAGAATATCCGGTCGCGATTCAACAATTGGCTTTGGCTCTTCGTTTAGGATAGAATATATGGTCGCCTGCTCGTATTCACTCTTAAAGGGAAGATGACCGGCGAGAATCTCGTACAAAACAACACCGAGCGACCATATATCCGTGCGTTGATCGACCTCATCGCCCCGTGCCTGCTCGGGGGACATGTATGCAACTGTCCCCATTGTCGATCCAGCTTTGGTGAGTTTCGTTGCGCCTCTCAGTTTAGCAAGTCCGAAATCGGTAATCTTCGCCTGCCCCTTCGGCGTGATCATTATGTTATCCGGCTTGATGTCGCGGTGTACAATGCCTTTCTCGTGAGCCGCGGCAAGTCCGTCGCACACCTGGATTGCGATATCCAGTATTTTATTCATCTGTAGGGTCGAGGCATGTCGAAGATCCGCCGTTTCCTTGGCGGACCTCGACCCTA
>CAYGXH010000528.1:0-2242 GCA_964353675.1 uncultured Chlorobiaceae bacterium | reverse complement strand
GCATGGGAAGAATGGATAGATGATAAATGGAACGTATATTACTGCCGTGGGGAGCTGATTAGAAAACATCCTGAGTTAGTTTTTACATCCGGAAGTGTCGAATTTGATTCAGTAGACGCTGGTACAACTGCATTAGATACACTTATTGTAATAAATAATGGAATTGATACACTTTCTATAGGTGCGGTAATCACCGACGATGACCATTTTGGTGCAAGTCCCGCTGCTATGATAATCGCACCAGGCGAAGAGGGCGCTTTTACGATTTCATTTACTCCAAGTTATATAGGTGAGTTTAGTGGAAATATTACTTTTATTTCCAATGCAGGCTCATCTCCCGATTGTATTAGTGCAAGCGGGACAAGCCGGACATATTATCATATGATAACATATCCTAATCCCGGAGAATGGTCGCTGATCTCGATTCCTGTTAGACCGGATGTCGCTCAATCATTACCTTATTTGGTGTCCTATGAAGGAAGTTATGTGAGTCAAGATTCTATGATATTTGGCCAGGGTTATTGGGCAAAACCTGAAGCGGAGGCTACATTTAGTGGGATTGCAGTAATGGATAATGCAGAGATTAGTGTCGAAGCCAGGTGGAATATAATAGGTGCATTAACAATGCCTGTGGCAGTAAGTCAGATATCCTCATTACCATCTGATCTGGTTGTATCACCATTTTATGGATATGATTCAGGTAAATACAAACCAGCCGATACTCTTTATCTCGGTAGAGGTTACTGGGTGAAGGCAAACCAGATGGGGAAATTGACACTTTCGACCTCGGGCGAGTTAATTAAGGGAGCTGCAAAATTAAAAATTATTGCTAATACTGAGATACCTCCGCCACCGCCTGATGAAATTATTGAAACGAATCTCCCAAAGGAAATATCTCTGATGCAAAACTATCCGAATCCATTTAATCCGGTTACAAGATTCGATTATGCTCTAACTTCTAATGAGTATGTTACATTAAAGGTTTATGATGTACTAGGTCGGGAAGTAGTAACTATTGTTGATGAAAGACAGGATGCCGGTTATAAGTCAATCCAATTTGATGCAAGTGGTTTACCGAGTGGAATGTACTTCTATAGATTACAAGCAGGTAAATTTACCCAAGTTAGAAAAATGTTATTAATCCGATGAATTTCAAAGAGGAATATTCATAAATATCATAGGAGGGTAGGCATGACACTGAACAATTAGTAACACCCTATTTCTTGTTCTCTATACCAAGGAGAGTAAGGGAGATGGTGTGGTGTTTTATCAAACGAAGATAATCAACATAATTTAGAAGGAATAATA
The DNA here is from genome assembly GCA_964353675.1 of uncultured Chlorobiaceae bacterium. GTDB lineage: Bacteria > Bacteroidota > Ignavibacteria > UBA10030 > SZUA-254 > CAYGXH01. The sequence goes on along the minus strand of CAYGXH010000528.1, from coordinate 934 downwards.
ATGTGAATTTTATCAGCAATATATTTTTCACTCTATTTTTGCTTGTACAGCAGCCAGGTTTTACACAAATCTACGAGCAAGTTGACTCACAAACGGATTTCTGGCGTCCTGCCGGTCTGATTGGCCATGGTATTTTGTCAATCGCTTCCGATTCACAAGGAAACATTTTTGCCGGAACAGGGGATAGTGGCCTCTTTCGATCCTCAGACAATGGAGAATCATGGTTGAATGTTAAGAATTTGCCTGAACGATTTGAGGCAATTGCTGTAGGTCGCAATGGCTTTGTTTATGCAGAGGCATTCAGATCTACGGATGAAGGAATGTCGTGGTCAAGAATGCCACTTCCTCCCCATGCATCTCCGTTCTTCCAGTCGATTCACGTGGCCCCAAATGGAGATGTCTATATGGGCGTATTCGACTCCGACAATTTCACAGGGGGCTTGATTTATCGATCTTCAGACGATGGAGAGAACTGGGAAGATATTAATGACGGCCTTGATAGCACTCTTGCTTCTTCACTCTTAGAGCATTCGTCTGGAATATTGTTTGCCGGTAGTGCCTGGATGAACATTTTTATAGATAGGATCGACCCACCCAATCAATGGTTCTTCAAAGGAGGACTTCGCAAATCGATCGATACAGGACGTACATGGATTCACTTGTCCGGTCTTTATGATGAAGGAGTGTCAACTTTGAAAGAGGATTCTAGTGGTCGCCTCTTTGCAGGAACAGGTACTCATGGTATGTACAGATCGGATGATACAGGTAGCACATGGATTGAGGTGAACGCGGGATTATTCACACGTTCTCAAAAAGCGATTAGTTCAATGATCATTAATCCACGAGGGTATATCTTCATTGCTACCTATGGCGGGGTGTTCGAATCTTCCGATAATGGTGATCACTGGATCGCAAGAAACGAAGGATTAGCAGA
>CAYGXH010000527.1:0-2255 GCA_964353675.1 uncultured Chlorobiaceae bacterium | reverse complement strand
GGGTCATGCTGACCTTATCGAGAGCTGCCAGTGCGGCAGCCACGGATGCAGGCGTCGGACTCGCGCTAAATATCAGAGCAAGGGAATGATGTTTCAGGTAATTGATCACCCGTTCCGGACCTACTACAAATCCGCCGAGCGAGGCAAACGTTTTACTGAACGTTCCGAAGGTCAGATCAACCTCATCCTCCAGATTGAAGTGACTTGCTGTTCCCCTTCCGCCCTTGCCGATTACTCCGATCGAATGTGCATCGTCGACGAGGATACGCGCGTTGTATTTCTTGGCAACTTTGACGAGTGCGGGGAGGTTGACGATTTCACCCGATGTGCTGAAAACACCGTCGGTCACGATCAGTTTCCCCGTGTGGAGCGGGAGCTGAGATAAAACTCGTTCGAGATCCTGGATATCATTATGTTTGTATCGAATGAAATCGGCAAAAAGCCCTTTTGCCATTACAACGCCTGCAACAATGCTTGCATGGTTGTCTTTATCCGTTATGACGTACTCGCCCCTTTGAACAAGTGTAGGAATAACTCCCTGGGCAGTCTGATACCCGGTACTGAAGAGGAGGCAGGCTTCCTTATCCATGAACTTCGCCAGCCGTTCCTCAAGTTTATTATGTAGATCGAGTGTTCCCGTCAGATAGCGTGATCCGGAGCATCCGGTACCATATCTCCTGACCGCATTCATTGCGGCTTCTTTAACCCTGGGATGTGCGGTTAATCCGAGGTAATTATTGGAGCCTGCCATAATGATTTTGCGGCCCTCAATTTGCACGACGGGACCTTCATTTTCTTCGATTGCACGGAAATAAGGATAAAATCCTGCTGCTTTAACCTCATCAGCCCGCACGAAGTCCCAACATTTCTGAAAAAGGTCAATTGGAGCTTTAAGTTCGTTATTTTCTGACTGAGGGTTTTCTTTGGGACTCTGCATATATTATTGATAAAGAATTATGGGAACATTCGGCATGAATATGAGCGACCTGTAAAGTTGCGCGCATGAATTTTTTTTAATATACTTGATTGCCTCATAAAAAGCAATTTAAGATAAACGACCAAATATTCATTTTCTCAAGAATAACATGCTTGTACTGATTAGCGGTGCGACAGGATTTATCGGCAGCCACCTCACTGAAGCTCTTCATGGAAAAGGTTATAGACTTCGGGTGATCGTCCGCAGGACATCGAATCGCAGGTGGATAGAGCATCTACCGATTGAATACATCGTCGGAGATATGCATGATGAAAATCTTTTAAAAAAGGCGGTGGAAGGTGTTGATTACATATACAATCTTGCAGGTGTAACGAAAGCGAGGAATGAAGCGGAATATTTCAGAAGTAACCATGAAGCGACCAGGAATCTTCTCACTGCCGCACTCACTCAAAATGCCGGGATGAAGAGATTTGTTCATATAAGCAGTCAGACGGTCTCAGGGCCATCAAGGGGTGGTAAGCCTGTCAATGAGGAGACGCCTTGCCAGCCGATTACAGCTTATGGAAGGAGCAAGCTCGAAGCTGAGAAGGAATGTTTGAAGCTTATGGGCAAGCTTCCAATCACGATTGTGCGTCCGCCTGCGGTATACGGGCCAAGGGATAAGGATATTTATGAATTTTTCAAAACCATGGATAAGGGTATACATCCATTAATAGGATTTTCAGAAACTTATGTAAGTTTGATACATGTCAGGGATCTGGTTAAAGGAATACTCCTTGCCGGCGAGCATGAGAAGTCTGTTGGTAGCACCTATTTTATTTCTAGCGAGCGATATTACAATTGGAAAGAGGTTGGAGAGATAACGTCGAAGGTAATGCAGAAACGTGTGATTCGCGTACGGGTACCGGTGACGCTTGTTTACGGAATATCGGTAATTGCAGAAATTGCGTCTTTTTTCAGTCGGAAGCCTGCCCTTCTTAATATAGAGAAAGCTCGGGATATCGTTCAGCGAGCGTGGACATGTAGTATTGAGAAAGCCCGGAGGGAGCTTGGTTACAGGGAGGTTTTGACGATAGAAGAGGGTATTCGGGACACAGTAAAGTGGTACCGTGAGAATGGGTGGTTATAATATAGAGGAGGCGGTGGGGTATTTGGAAAGCGGAGACATATTTCGTATATTTATACAATAATGATCGCGGGGTGGAGCAATTGGTAGCTCGTTGGGCTCATAACCCAAAGGCTGCAGGTTCAAGTCCTGCCCCCGCTACACACGCTAGGGAAGATCCCATTGATGGACTCGTCAATGGGATTTTTCTTA
>CAYGXH010000526.1:0-2260 GCA_964353675.1 uncultured Chlorobiaceae bacterium | reverse complement strand
ATTTCTCGCCGATTATTCCGCATTCGAGCCCTGCATGGATAGCTTTCACGTGAGGATCTTTCGTATAGAGCGACCGGTATGTTTCCTTTGCAAGCTTTAATACAGGCGACTCAAGGTTGGGTTTCCAACCTGGATAGCCGTCGGATTGTTCTACCTTAGCGCCGCCAAGTTCAAAAACAGACATAACACTCTGGGCAATTTCATCAATCTCCGACGCCACTGAACTCCTTTGACTCGTAGCAAGGATTATCGCCTTTACCGTAGTGGTGATCACCGCAACATTTGTCGATGTTTCCACCAATTCCGGAATATCTGCGCTCATCTTGATCACGCCATGCGGTAATCCCGCGATTGTCTGCAGAATTTTAGTTTGCTGGGCTTTTTTCAACATCTTTGCTTTCTTCTCGCGCGGCTTATCAACCAAGGTAATAGTCAGATCTTTTTCAACAGTGGCAAATTCCGCTTTGATCGTTGAGTTAAATTCAGCGACAATCTTTTTCGCTTCGGCAAGATTCTTCTTCGGAAGGTACAAAAATGCCACGCACTCGCGGGGAATTGCGTTGCGTTTATTACCGCCGTTGATAGCAGAGAGCTTAGAGCCGAGAGCAGAGAGCGCTATGAGAACCCTGTTTATGATTTTAATTGCGTTACCGCGACCTTTGTCGATTTCCAATCCGGAATGACCACCCCTTAATCCCTTTACGCTTAACTCCGCCGCGACCATAGGCGCAGGAACTTTATCGAATGAAAACTTCCAGGATCCGAGCGTATCTTTACCGCCGGAACAGCCGACATAAATTGCGCCTTCTTCTTCCGAGTCCAGATTTAAAAGCGTTTTGCTCTGCAAGAATCCCGGCTGAAGATTATTCGCACCTGTGAGTCCGGTTTCTTCATCAATTGTGAACAGGAATTCCAACGGGCCGTGTTGGAGCGTGTTATCTTCCATAATAGCGAGGTTGGTTGCGACCGCGATGCCGTTGTCGGCGCCAAGGGTCGTACCGTTCGCCATAATCACATTACCTTTCCGCACGATCTCAAGCGGGTCCTTCAAAAAGTCATGTTCTTTATCGGTATTCTTCTCGCAGACCATGTCGAGATGTCCCTGCAGGCATATTCTCTTCTTCTGCTCCATTCCGCGGGAAGCGGGTTTCCTTACTACGACGTTCCCTACTTTGTCCTGTTTGACCTCCAGACCAAATTTCTTGGAAGTCTCCACAACATACCGCGCAATTGCTGTTTCATTTTTGGAACCATGGGGAATGGTTGCGATTTCTGCAAAATACTTCCATACAAGTTCCGGCTTTAAACCTCGGATAGCGTCAGACATGTTTTACTCCTTTATATGATAACTTTTATTATTGTATTAATATCTTATAACTTCGTCCGTTATGACAGAAATGTTTCACCGTCAACAGACAAGTCGCGATGCACCTTTCGGATCACAATCACAATTTTATATAAGTGTATCCCGATACAGCAGGGATATGGATTCTTGAAGAGTCAGATCAGGAGGAACTTATTGTGGGTGAGATTAGCAATAAATTTTCCGATCCGCTCATACCTCGGATCAAAGTTCTCTCCGTAAACTCCTTTTAATTTTTCCGAAATATCTCCGACCGTGGTATTACCATCGAGCAGTTTCCAGATGAAACTTCCATACTCATCGAGTTTCACGCGAAAGTTCTGTTTCCGGAGGCGTGGAAGAATGTATTTCACAATATAGCGGTTCTTAAACTTCGGAACGAGGAGAACAATGGAACCATTCTGTTCGGCTTCCCATTCAAGGTTGCGAACAGGTTTGATTTCCAGGAGATTCCTTTGTTCTCCCCGATCCTGTTTTCTACTCTTTCGAAACACCGTCACATAACAGCTGTCGGCGGCGCCGGCTCATCCGGCCTGCCTGCGTTTTTCACAGGAGTTCTGATCAGCAGCCAGGCAATGAAAACGAACACCAGCGAACTGATGTAGAATGGGAACGGGAACATTCCGGTGAGACTGGGAAGCCATTGATCAAACTTAATATCGGCGACAGCCAATCCCGCGAACAACAATCCGACGAGAGCTTCACCGGCGATGAGTCCTGCTGCGAGAAGGACGCCGGTATTTTCAACGCGGGCTTTCTGTGCATCATTGAATTTCTTTTTCGCTACGACACGATCAACGATTCCTTTGATCAAACCGCCAATGAAGATAGCAAATGTCGTTTCAAGTGGGAGGTACATCCCGACGCTGACCAGCATCGGACTTTTCACCTGCATGA
>CAYGXH010000525.1:0-2269 GCA_964353675.1 uncultured Chlorobiaceae bacterium | reverse complement strand
GGTGCATTCGGACTTTTCTCGGCTGATGGGATATATAAAACAACGAATGGCGGTACAACCTGGGATACTCTTACTAACGGATTTCCCTTAAGATCAACGAAGTTTACTCGGATTAGTTTAGCGGTTGCGCCAAGTAATACAAATGTAGTTTATGCTTGTTTATCAGATTCCAGTTATTTTACGCATAGTATTCAAAAATCGACAAACGGAGGAGCGAACTGGTTTCAAGTTGGCACTCCATATGATAATTCGATACCGGGGACTCACCTTGGCGGACAAGGTTGGTATAATAACGTTATAGCAGTTCATCCGGATGATCCCGATGTTGTATTTACGGGTGGGATAAATTTGTTCAAATCAACGAACGGCGGGCAGAGTTGGTTTCGAATCAGTGATGGTTATGCGAGCAAGGGTACTCCGTTGTACGTTCACGTTGATCAGCATGCCATAGTCTTTCATCCGGATAATTCATCAGTCATGTATATTGGCAACGATGGAGGGCTTTTCACATCGGCCAATACAGGGACAACTTTCGCGGAGATCAATTCAAATTTTCAGACGGTACAGTTTTACAGCGGTGCCGTTCATCCGACCCTGCAGACGTACTACGGCGGGACGCAGGATAACGGTACAGTAAAGACCACGTTACCGTCGTCATGGTCTGTTTCTTTAGGTGGTGACGGGGGGGCAACGTGGGTAGATTTCCAGAATCCGCAGACAGTTTACACCGAATACGTTTATATGTGTCTGCAGAAATCAACAAATGCCGGTTTTTCATGGTCTCGCATCATGAATGGTATACCAACCGTAGGTTCGAATCAATACGACGGGACAAGCGATCGTTCTTCGTTTATTGCGCCGTTTGTGATGGATCCAGGTAACCCGCAGACACTCGTTGCAGGTAGTTATCGGGTTTTCCGGTCGATGAATGGCGGATCTACCTGGAGTGCAATTAGTACTGACTTGACGGGTGATGGAACTGGTGCGAGCGGTTCGGTTATATCAGCATTAGGATTCGGACCAAGTCCAACGATTTATGTCGGAACGAGCGGGAGTGGGACACAGACATCGCGTGTGCTGGTAACAACGAATGGCGGATCTACATGGATAAACCAAACGAGATCCCCGCTTCCGAACCGATATGTTAAAGCGATAGCTGTACATCCGAGCAACCGCGATATGGCGTATGTTTGTTTTTCGGGTTACGGGGGAGGCCACATTTTTATGACTACGACTCATGGAAACAGTTGGAGCAATATAAGTGGTGATCTTCCGGATATACCGGTAAATGCAATACTCTTCGATTCCCTTTTGACGACGCATCTTGTCGCGGGTACTGATATTGGTATTTTTGAAACCACGAATGGTGGTACCAACTGGATGCAGCAGAATGGAGGCATGGCGAACGTGTCGGTTGCAGATCTTGATATGAATCAGGCGGGTTTCATTTTTGCTGCCACGCATGGAAGAGGTATGTTCAAATCGGATATTACGCTTGGAGTTGGGAAGACGGGTACAGCCATCCCTGGTGATTTTGTTCTAAATCAGAATTATCCCAATCCTTTCAATCCCACGACGACGATAGGATTTTCGATACCACGGAAGTCGCTTGTAGAGCTATCGGTATACGATGTTCTTGGCCGTCGGGTCGCACTTCTCGAGCAGAGTGAGTTATCGGCTGGTTTTCATGAAAGGAATTTTGATGCGAGTCATTTAGCGTCTGGGGTATACTTTTACGTTCTCACGATAGGGGATGGATTTCAGAGGGTCCAGTCGGGGGCGAAAAAGATGATTTTCATGAAATAGTAAGCTAATTCTGGGAGAGTGACGGTGTATTTTTTCAACTTGCTTATGGAACACAGAAATAAGGTAGGGAATATATTTGGTGTTATTTCTGAGATACAAATATTTTAGATTACGCATTCTTATTTTTCTTGTACTTGCCTTCTTCATTTGTATCCCGGGAATGAGGGTACTGGGTCAGGAGGTCGATAATTTCATTGCTATGATCAATGAGGAATGGCGGTGGGTTCATTTTACAACCGAATCAGGTTTACCTTCGAATGATATAGAGTACATTGAAGAAGCGCGTGATGGAACGATGTGGGTAGGGACGAAAGCGGGATTAGCATGGTTTGATGGGTATGTATGGCATAAAATAGATAGTACTTATGGTATTCCGCATCAACCAATTTATTCAATGGATAAATACAATTATATGATCATCTTTGTATTTATCCATTGAATAAATTGGTTGATTCGGAATACC
>CAYGXH010000524.1:0-2272 GCA_964353675.1 uncultured Chlorobiaceae bacterium | reverse complement strand
CCACCGCCCACATAATTTGCGTGTACTTCTTTTTACGTTTCATTTAATCACCTTTCTGCTTTCCTGTAATAAAAACAACTCTCTTGATTCTGGGTTCATCTGTTCTAATACGTCTCTCATTAAATCTATAAATAACGGCGAATCGGCTAACTCCGCAAACTCTTGATATGTCAATTCGATGTTAAATAAGTTCTTCATTGCAAACCAAAACTGCTTATTCTCTTCATCACCGAACAGTCCGACCTCTTGATAACAAGCCATACATAAAGCGTAATGGTCTAATTCTATTTCGTTTCCGCATCGAGGACATTGCAACTCATTTCTCCTTTTCAGCAGTTACCGTATTCGGTTCTAAATCCTCAATCCACCGCAAGACTTGATTGTACTCCGAGAAAGTTAGGTCTTTGGTAGACTGCTTTTTGAAGTGATAACCGATTAAATCATGTATCCCTTGCCGAGTCCATCCAGCGTAGGAAGCCGAGATATAGAGTTGCCTACTGTTCGGCTTCCATCCGTCCGGCTCTTTACCTGTCAGCATTTCAAGGACTTTTACCATTAGAACGGTAAGTCCACTTCTTCTTTGGTTTTGGGTGCACGAACACGAATCCCACCCTTGAGTTCACCCATGTATTCAACCGACTCATCCCAAAAGAGAACGACCTGCTTTCCCAGCCAGCCATCGGTATCATCTGAATTAAGAATCTTTTCAAGTCGCTGAATGTTGGTTTTATTTAGAGCAAGTCCTTTAGGGGTTTCGTTGAAATGCAATATCCACTTCATTTGCGGTTCGTCATCCTCTTTGGCTACGTTGACTTGCTCAATTCCCTTGATTGTCCAAAGCTGACCTAAACCCACATCGCCTTTTTTGAGGTACTTCGATGGTATCATGTCGTTTGTTCTTGGCATATTACTTCTCCTTTATTGAAAGTTTTGTTGGATAATCTTTTTGCGGTATCTTCGTATTCGGGTTTTCATGCTTCCATATCGCAGAAGCGTGTAAAAATAAATCAAACTTATCCTCTATCTCCGTCCACTTCCATCCTCTCTTGTTTGCCTTGTATCCGACTTGGAGAATGGCTAATTTATAACTACCCGCGTCAGGGAGAGCGTGTTTATAAGAGGAAACCTGTAACTCCGCCTCAGTCCAAATGTGTTGCCCTGTCTTAAAGTCCACAACCCATAACTGATTGTCAATGCGGTAAATGCGGTCAAGTGTGCCAGCGTAATTGTACTCATCATTCCAAACAACTTGCTCGCACTTTACCATTTCGGGGTTAACGCTTTTCCGCCAGTCCACAAAATTCATTACCGCCTCCCACTCTTCGGCGGTCAGTGATTCCTGTACGCCGGTGGTAGGATTAAGATATATATATTCCATTTCAATTTCGCCCTGTCGCTCCAAGTCCTCAATCGCTTGGTGAATCTTGCTACCCTTATCGCCAGCGGCTACCTTAATCGCCTGAGCTTCGTCCCAACCCTTTTGAGCAAGCCATTTGTAAAACTGTACGCCCTTAGGGTAATAACCAGCTATCCACGTTGACGATGGCACGGCTCGGTCTTTCTGCTCATCGTAGTACCACCTCTCGCCTGGTGTTGTGATCTGCACTACTCCATTCTCTTTGGTTTTCCTGTATTCAATTTTCATCTATTTTCTCCTAACTTTTTGATTACTTCTTTAGCGCAATCCATCCCGCAATTTATAGCTTCTCTATCGCTCGTACACTTCCAAAAATGATAGCCAATTGCAAGGGCTACCTTTTGAATTTCTGTAAGTTCGTCTGGTTCATCCCCACCTTCTTCCTCGTACTCACAATGTTCATGGCACGCTGGGCATAGCCCGAACTCTGAGGTGTCGCAATTACCGTCACCTATCATGCGAGGTGACGCGCCACAACAATTACTGACTTTGCTCATATTTCATATTCCTCTATGATTTTGGTATCTTGCTTTTCGTTAAGCAACCTTGCCACGTCCCTTTTCAGGGCATCTATATCGTCACCCTGATATAGATACACTTCTTTCTCGCTTAACGAGTTAATGTTATAAGCAACATACCTCATTCTCCCAAGTATGTCTACCCACTCATATTTAATTCGTATTTTCATTATGCCCTCTTGTAATGTTTTAAAGGGGTCATCCCCGATTTCAAACTTGTCGTCCGGCTCTAATCTTGCCAGTATGAGTTTCCGCAAATCAAACTCCCCACCCACTTCACACGCATATTCGTGATAGGTGCAATCTAAACACATCCCGTCTATCCCGATTGAATCGC
>CAYGXH010000523.1:0-2274 GCA_964353675.1 uncultured Chlorobiaceae bacterium | reverse complement strand
ATCCCTTGTCGCGAGCATTGCGACACCGAGGGCTCCCGCTTTTACTCCAAGTGTCGAGGTGGTAAATTCTACTCCGTTGCTTAGTTGGACGAGTGATAGTTTCATTGCAGTGGTGCGCACCGGATCCAGGATGAATTGTCCGGCTTGTGAAACCCGTCCGCCGAGAATGACTTTTTCGGGATTGAACAAATTAATAAGCTGTGCAACACCTTCGCCCAGATACCTCCCGGCTTCTTCTAGAATTTCAATCGAAAATCTGTCGCCTGTAAGAGCTGTTTTAGCAACGAGTTCGGCATCAACACTTTCCATATTCCCGTTGCATATTTGCAAAAGTTTCGAGTTAGAGCCCTGAAGAAGCAGTTCGCGCGCACGGTTACCGATTGCTCTGCCAGATGCTACTGTCTCCAGACACCCGCTCTTCCCGCACTCGCAAAGTGCGCCGTTACGAATAATCTGAATGTGTCCGAACTCTCCTGCATATCCGTCCCTGCCGTAGTATATTTTCCCATCAATGAGAATGCCGAGTCCTAATCCCCATCCTATATTAAGGACGAAAACATTACTGACAGTGCGGGCAGCGCCGAACCATCGTTCACCGAGAGCCATTGCTTTAGCATCGTGCTCGATGTGGACCGGTTTTTTGTACTTTTCCTGAAGAATCTGTGCAATGGATTTTTCGCCGTAGTTCAGGTACGATACGCCCCTTCCTTCCCTCCCCCGTACAATTCCGGGAATAGATAATCCCACACCAAAGAGATCTTTACGGTGCAGTACGGCCTCGTCGATGGCTTCCTCCGTCCGATCAAGAAGCCAGTCAATCAGTGCCGGATCATTCCCGAGTGGATATGATGGTATGTGCTTTTCGAGAACGACCTTCTGCTCGAGGTTCATGATAATTATATTTGTATTGCGGTGTCCAAGATCGATGCCTACGACAAATCCTGCATCACCGTTAAGCTGTGCGATAATAGGCGGTCTGCCTGCACGATCCAATCTCACCCCTTCTCCGGTACGGATGAACTTTTCCTTCTTCATGTTGTTCGTGAGCTTGGAAACCATTGGCAGACTTATGCCGGTTCGTTTGGATACTTCGGTGAGAGACAGTTTTCCTTCTTCAAGGAGGAGTCGAAGAATTCTGTTTCGGCGTATACGATTTTTTGCTGTAACTTTACTCATGACGGTTCCGAAGAAATTGTGGAAATGTTTTTCTTAGGTAATCCTGTACAAAGGGAATATCACTCTGGTTCGTTAGATCGATGACGTGCTCAGAGAGTGGAATAGTAAAGGTTGACCGGGGATGCTTCTGAGCCATATTTTTGACGGCGACGGGTAACTCCTTTTCCTGACGCACGGGATGGAGAGGTATTGCCTCAAGAAAAGGGACTATCATATCATACGACAATTTGAAAATATTCATGCTAACGCCGATGCGGCCGTCCGATTCCTTTGCCGTTTCGATCTCAGCCGGGGAGGGTTTTTCAATGATATCAAGAAGAAAACGATCTTTATCCTTTAGGATGACAGAAAACTGCTCGATTCGTGACTGATCGAACCGGAGGAATGATCGGTCGTAATCGATCAGAGCATTCGGATGTTCGTTTCCAAGGAGCGACCTGAGGGCACGGACTGAGTATAGGTTATCGCTGTTGCATACGACGAATGTACCGCCGCCCCATGCGGTGACCGACCGCAATCCCTGAAGCAGAGCATCGGCTGTCCCGAGCGGTTTTGCCCGGCCAGCCGGAATATTCTGGAGTGCGTAAGAAAGGCGGAGAAGCGGGAATTGATCCTTCCGTTCGTCTCGCTCATAGTAATCCCGTATTGAGGTATCTCGCTCACCGACTACGATAACAACATTCTGAAAACCGGCTTTCTCTATATTATAAAGTATGTAGTCAAGGAACGGGCGCGACAGGTCTCCGACGCTCAGCATGGATTTTGATTTCTCGCGTGCCTCCCGGAGAAGGTTCGGATCGATCGCAGCTGCATCGGCAGAGGCTTTTTTCATTCGAGATGAAATTCCCCCTGCAAGGATGATAATATTTGGTTCGTTCATGACAATTCTCCATCATGCTCGATTCGTGTTCCTTCATCGATGCGGACTATGAACGGAGCGCCACCCGCTTTTTCAATCGCTTCAGCGACACGCTCAGGATGTTCGGGAGCGTATACAAACATACAGCCGCCGCCGCCCGATCCGTTGATTTTGCCGCCGTAGGCGCCGGCTTTTAATGCATTTTCAAGCATAGCTTCAATTTTCGGCGTTGAAATCTT
>CAYGXH010000522.1:0-2291 GCA_964353675.1 uncultured Chlorobiaceae bacterium | reverse complement strand
CTGGCAAACGTCGGCGTGCGGAGTTTCATAAACGATAAGCTGCCGTATCTCGGGAAGCTCGGAACGTCCGTTATTGCAAATATTGCGGCCAGCAGCATCGAAGAATATTGCGCCGTTCTCTCCATTCTCGAAGAGCATGAAGGGATCGATGCGTATGAAATCAATGTCTCCTGTCCCAATGTAAAAGACGGGGGATTGAGTTTCGGACAGCGGTGTGACCGTACTGCGGAAGTTACGCGTATGACGAGAAAACTCACGAGGAAACCGCTCATTATAAAGCTTACACCAAACGTTGCCCACATTTCTGAATTTGCCCGCGCGGTCGCCGGTGAGGGAGCCGATGCCGTTTCACTTATAAATACCGTCGTCGGAATGGCGATCGACATACGCACGAGACGCCCGAAACTTTCAACGGTTACCGGAGGTCTCTCCGGGCCGGCGATCAAGCCGATAGCTCTGGCGAAGATATACGAAGTATCGAAAGCTGTGTCGATTCCCATTATTGGCATGGGAGGTATCATGACAGCCGAAGATGCGATTGAGTTCTTTATCGCGGGTTCTACTGCAATTCAGATCGGAACCGCGAATTTCGTCAATCCTTCAGCCGCTCTCGAGATAAAAAATGGGATCGTCGATTATTGCCTGAGTCACTCAATAGAATCGATTGATAATCTGAGAAGTTCACTTCTCGTGTAACTGACAGTATTGGAGAAGCAAGCATTCCATTAAATCCCGCGATAGAGTTTCTTTACTGCCTCGAACGGTTTGGTATAAAACCCGGTCTTAAGAACATTATGGCGCTCCTCGGGGCGGCAGGCAATCCGCATCGTAACTATCCCACAATCCATATTGCGGGAACGAACGGAAAAGGCTCGACGGCGGCTATGATTGCCTCGGTTTTAACTGCATCGGGGTATCGTACGGGTCTCTACACATCACCGCATCTACGGAGTTTTTCGGAACGTATACGTATCGATGGAAAAAAAATTACAGAGAGTGAGGTCGTAGAGTGCATAAGGCTGTTCAAACCGGAAATAGTCGCACGGAAAGCAACCTTTTTCGAAGCGACGACGGCTATTGCTTTCAAGTATTTTTCCGATCAGTCTGTCGATGTAGCGGTAATCGAAACCGGGCTCGGTGGTCGTCTTGATGCAACAAATGTTATTTCACCCGAACTATGCGTTATCACGGACATCGGAATAGATCATACCGCACATCTCGGTAAGACCCTTAAAGAGATCGCATTTGAAAAGGGCGGAATAATTAAACCTGGAGTCCGTTGTATCACGACAGCAAGCAATAAGGATACGCTGCGTGAACTGCACCGAGTTGCACGTTCTCAGAAATCAGAGCTTATTGAAGCTGATCATTTGGCTTCTGAGCATGTGTTTAGTTCCACACTCTCGGAAACAAATCTTGATGTCAGGATTTCAAGGATTCTTTTTCGCGGCCTCACGCTTCCACTCAGCGGCATGCATCAGATAAGAAACCTTCGGGGAGCATTAACTGCTCTGCGTTGTCTGTCTGCGGCAGGGAGATTCGGAAAAATAACGGAGGGAAGTATCAGGAGGGGATTGGCGGAAATTCGTGTCAACACAGGTCTGAGAGGAAGGCTCGATGTTATTAATCTATCGCCCATGATGATTGCAGATGTAGCCCATAATCCGGAGGGTATGCGTGTCCTCACCGAAGGATTGAGACAATTGCTTCCGGGAAGATATGTCGTCGTCTTCGGGGTAATGTCTGATAAGAATTATCGTGAAATGATTCGAGTTATCGTGCCATTTGCACGAATTCTGATAGCAGTATCTCCGCACACACCCCGGGCGCTCGGATCGGGGGAAATCGTCTCATGCGTCCACGCGACCGGTGGCAGGGCTCTGAAGGGCGTAGATACGGCAAATTGTCTCGAAATCGCCCTGAATGAGGTCAGGACGAATGAGGCGATAGTGATAACCGGTTCACACTACGTTGTGGGGGAGGCATTCGAGCACGCAGGAATTGTACCGTAGAATTTGACTTTTAAGAAAAAAGCAATTATATTTTTCTAGGCGTATAGAGGAATAAAGACAACATCTCGTTTGTTCGAAATGTTGTCCACCGATCAACACATCAGCGAGACCTCAAATCATTTTATAATTCGTGTAACTGTAAACGATTGTTCAATATCTGAACGAAACGCTTTTCCCCAAACAACATTATAACACCAAAAAGGAAGTGATAGTACTATGCCGATGGACATAGCAGAGCTGAAATCTAAAAAGATTTCGGAGCTTACAAGGATCGCCAAG
>CAYGXH010000521.1:0-2292 GCA_964353675.1 uncultured Chlorobiaceae bacterium | reverse complement strand
GAAAGGACTTCTCTTTCGAACAGTTCCACGTCACTTACGGACACCTGGGAATCGACCCATCACAGAGTGCGTTAACGTTCTACCTCGGAGAAATCATTCATTCGGTTTTTGGAATTGCATTGAGCGTGATCATCGCAGGAACGGTCATATCATATTTTATTAAGTTTCAAAAAATCCGAATTCTTTTACTGCTTTTTCCCGTATTGTACTTCACCGTTGTCGCAACATGGGAAATGCGGGCAGACCGCTACATCCTTCCGATTATTCCGGTCCTTGGCATTATTGCCGCAGAAGGAATTTTGAGTTTGTACAATTGGTTTCATTCGCGCTTAGCGAGTAAGTCAGCATCGCAGCCTGGATTTAAGCGATACGGAAATATCATCTTTGGTCTGGCAGTTTGTGCATGTCTCATTCAGCCGGGGATTTCGACCACTAAATTTCTCGCCTCATTCACCCTCCCTGACACTCGTGCGGTTACAAAAACATGGATTCAGAAAAATATTTCGCCCGGATCTGTGATTGCAACCGGGCCGTATGGTGTGGAGCTTCCTGACAGTCTGTATTGGACTTTTTCGATCCCCTTTCTTGCCGTCGAGTGCGAGCGCGTTGCGCCATTCTATGACACAAGGTGGTATGAAGATGCTGATCTCCTCATCACATCATCGTTTGATCGGGACAGGTATTTCAAGGAACCGGAGAAGTATGCAAATTTTCTCCCGTTTTATGATTCACTCGGAACAAGATGGAGACTTCTTTTTGCGATCGAACCTGAAGAGCGTCAAAACGGGCCGTCATTCTGGCTCTATTCATTCCCCGATTCGCTTCGCCGTAAGACTCTCGATTCCCTCCTTTTCCAGCGGCTCTATCAATTTCCGGAAAGTACGCGCATAAGTTTGTTTTTAAGCGAACTGGGCGATATAGAATTCCATAAGGGAAAATTAGAAAAGAGCGAGCAGGTAATTAAAGAAATTCTAAGTGTCGAGATCAATAATTATCCTCTCCGCAACCGGCTCGCACAAGTCATGTATAACCTCGGGAACTACACGGGCGCGCTGAATCAACTCCAGGTCTCCATACAGGCAAATCCAAATCAGGCTGAGGTTCTTGCTCTGGCGGGAAGCGCGCTCATCCGTATCAATCAGGGTGGAGCTGCAGAAGGAATACTGCAAAGATCGATTCAGCTGAACTCCTCACTGGAACTCCCATACGAGGAGCTGATAAATCTCTACCGAAACATACAGAGTAAAGAAAAATTGCTCGATATACTCCAGAGGTATCTCAGGATATTACCGCCTACGGGTGAGCGAACATCAGCGGTGAGATCTCTCATTCAACAAGTTGAGCAATTACCGTAAGCATTAAATTCCTAAACTAAGTTCCTGCATATCGTAATCCGAGCGCAGGAATCAATATATATCAGCCACTCCATACCAGCGATATAATTTGGCTATTGGATAAAAAAATGATAATTTTACACAATTGTTTGAAAATAAATTAGTAATCCACTGACAGGCTATGCGTACATCGGCGATCATAAAGTTCTACCGCGAAAATAAATCACTCATGATAATTCTGCTTGCCGGAATTATCCTCCGGCTGTGGCAGATTAACTGGGGTCTTCCGGAACTTTTCGAAGAAGCCACACCGCTCACGGTATCTTGGAAATTCTGGAACTGGGGAAAGCCGGGTTTCGATTTTAATCCGCATTTTTTCAATTATCCGGCTCTTACTTTTTACATCCAGTTCATCGCGCAGGCGATACACTATATAGTCGGAAATCTCACCGGGGTTTATCCCAGTCTCGATTCGTTCGGCGTAAGCCCCGCACCGCTTATTATTACTGCCAGATTAGTTGATGTGATATTCGATTTCCTGACTATCATAGTCGTATACAGAATTGCAAAGGAAGTATGGAATAAAAAGACCGGAATAATAGCGGCGCTCCTCCTTGCGGTTAATCCTCTGCATGTTAGTCTGGCTCATCAGATACAAGTTGATACCATTCTGACATTCTTCTGCGCTCTCTCACTACTATACATCATGCGGGTATATAATTCGGGAGATCGCAAGTGGTATCTCCTTGCCGGATTGTTTATCGCCCTGGCGGCGTCTTCAAAGTACACGGGCGCCTTCCTCCTCTTTCCCCTTATCGGGGCACACCTGCTACGCTCAGGTACATTGCGGGAGTCTTTACAAACTTTAAATCATCCGCCTCTTTATATATCGATTCTGCTCGGTACTCTCGTTTTTTTGTGTATAAATCCCTTCATTATTATCAGTGCAGGTGAATTT
>CAYGXH010000520.1:0-2305 GCA_964353675.1 uncultured Chlorobiaceae bacterium | reverse complement strand
CATCATATTTTACGGTATCACCAGGATCAGGATCACCACCAACCCAACTCAGATCCTTAGTAGTAGATACTTCTATCGCACCATTCGCTGGATTTGGACTACTTGGAACATAGGGTAGGTTGTTTGGTCCCGGTAGTTGTGTATTGAAAATCCAAACTGGACCAGATGTTGATACTCCATGATTATCCCAAGCGACTATTTTCCAATAATATTCAGTACCATACAAAAAAGTCCCAGGGTCATACGCAACCATAGATTGATTCCCTGATCGTTTAAGGAGTGGAAAGTTATATCCAAAATAAACATCATATTTTACGGTATCACCAGGATCAGGATCACCACCAACCCAACTCAGATCAGCATTTACAGAAATTTCTATGGCAGCATTTACCGGGGACGGGTTTTTTGGAATATATGGTGCATTATTTTCCTCAACACCAGCATTTTCATCCATGCCGATATCATATCCATTTCCTTTTGGTCTGCTAGTATCATCAAAATCAAAAGATGGGATAAGGGTTGAAGTACCGTTATCTATTGCCGGGGACGAAGCTGTTAAATGAAAATTTGTGAGTCTATTGATAAATTTTGGATCTTTTTTTATTGCAGTTGATTCATATTTGTTATCTCCATCTTTCCATCCCGTATGACCAGTATTACCGAATCTATAGTAAAGATTATTTGCAAGATGGAATTGCGGTGATGTAAAATTAACATTGGGGAACTGTAATTGATAGTAACTTTCACTTGTAAAAATATTGTTTTTTATATTGATATTATGAAAATATTTCTCTGCAATCGGGCTCATAATAGGTTTTCCTTTCTTTGTAAAAATAGTGTTTGAATAAACATAGATATTGTAGATATGATGATTAAATCCACCAACAATTAATCCATGCTGTTGATCACTAATACATTGTGTCACATTAATGATATTATTATAAATTGTTATATTTCTCGATAAACCTGTGGCTTTCTCACCGGTGCTACACCAAATTCCTGTTGCATTTCCATAGATGAGATTGTTATATATACTGATATTTTGTGCAGTTTTCCACTGACCATCTATATACAAACCATGTAAATTACTTTGCCAGTTTGTCCAACCCTGATACGTTTTATAATGCGTAGTGTTAATGATGTTATGATGAAAACTTCCGTAACTTGTTCCACTCTTGAAATCAACTGTTTCTTTGTTACATCTTTCTATTTTATTATGATGAACATTAAATCCTCGGACTCCTGAAAAACTGAGCCCTTCTTGAGACCAATAGGTCCCGGAATTGTTATTATTTAATTCAGTCAGGTAATTATAGTCTATAGCAATGTTTTTTATCCAGTGTGAGGAATCATTTATACCGCGATAGCAATAGATCCCGGAAGAAGAACAATTCCTTATGGTGTTATTATCGATGCGAATATCATGATTCTCATACCCGCAGATAAAAATACCATGACTTGTAATATTCCTACAAATAAAACCAGAGATTCTTATGTAACTACTTGCATCTAAACGAAATATTCCAGCCCAGGTATTTGTGAAACCATTCGCATCAACAATTACAGTTCCTTTTGTTTCTGCTTTGATTGTTATCCAATTTTCAGATGTGCCGTTCTTGTTCGCTATACGTACTTCTTCAGTGTATCGGCCAGATTTTAGAATTAGGTTATCCCCAGGGCCTATCATGTCCACTCCTTTTTGAATGCTTCTCCAAGGATTGGTAAAACTCCCATCACCGGTGATATCGTTTCCTGTTGTTGAGACGTAATAGGTTGTTGATTCTGAGGAAACAGAAGGAAAAGAAACAAACTCAAAAAGAAGTATCACTAGGATGGTTGTTATGATAAATTTTTTGTTTCGTCTGAATTGTGTTTTTTTCATCTGGTTTCCATCTCTCATAAATTATTAATGCTACTATTTGACATGAAACAGTTTAACATTGATTATATTTAAAGCTATGGCAGAAAAATGTCAAAAGAAAAAAAATGATCAATGACAGCGGTCATCAATCAATACCACGATTCCCCATAATGATTCGAAACGTAGACCAGATCTAACACCTGAATCTCACCGTTATTATCCGCGTCCTCACGAATCCACCCAGGAGCATTGATCGCACCATAATGCGATGAAATCGCTAATTGATCAAGCACTGTACATTTACCGTCATTATTCACATCCCAATTCGATGCCAATGAGAATTTATAATTACTTGAGTGAATGGTATTACCACTGATATCCTTCGCCCAAATTTTATAACTATAATTTCCATAAACAGAACTAACATTAAAGTTTGCACTGTCT
>CAYGXH010000519.1:0-2306 GCA_964353675.1 uncultured Chlorobiaceae bacterium | reverse complement strand
AACTTCCTCACCTGCGAAAATTGCTGACGCGTTTCACCAATTCCTACTGCTTCAATCTTGTAAAAATATACGCCACTCGCGTATTCACCGGCATTCCACTCTATTGTTTTATACCCGGTACTTTGTACTTCGTCGGCTAGTGTCTGAATTACTTGACCCAAAACATTATATATCTTTATCGTTACCTTGCAGTCAATAGGTAGTTGGTAATGGATAATTGTATAAGGATTAAACGGATTTGGATAGTTCTGTTCAAGAGCAAACTCCTTCGGTAACTGTTCGTTCGGTGCGGATCCAAGGCACAGTTGTATCAACATATTTGAGTCTCTTACCATCCTCTCCCCACTGCCGTTCAAACCTATCATCTCATTACCGATGATTAACCAACTCGGTACTTCCGGTTCTACAATCCGCCAACTGATAACAATGGGATATTTCACTGATGAAATCTTTAAAGGAATTTCTTTGACTTTACTACCCTCATTTACTTCAACCATCAACCCGCTTGCAAAGCGAACATCATAACATCCCTCAGGCGGTAAAGGCGGAAGCTCATAACGACTGCAATCAATCTTACCCTGGGATCCAAAATACAACGATTGCTCATTTCCATTTCCATCCACTACAATCAGCTCATTCATACTCTCCGGATCGAAGGATATATCAGCCGATTTGCTCAGCATGCCGGTTTCAACTGAAAGGGCTAACTCTCCACTCCCGCTAGTTTTTACCCAGTAACCGCGCATTGGTTTAATACTATCGGCGACTTCATACCGGGTCGTGTATTTAAAAAATTCAGATGCAATGATTCCGGGCGGCATCGATGCGACGCTAAATGCCGGGATAGGATAGCTTATGGATCCAATCAAATTCCACCCCTCACTCACGGGAATAACGACATTGCTTCGATCCTCACCAAGAATCGATTTTACAACTGCTGTCGGGAACTTCAACCAGAATCCCTCGCCGAATCGCAAAGAGTCCCTGACTATGTACCCCCCATTGTATGCAAATGCATCGCTAACCGCTTCCGAAAAGAGATATGCTTTATGAGAATTATCCGGTATAAGCGGAAGCGATAGCATATTCCACTTCTCATTGACACTATCTGTAATAACGGGTCCGCGGAATAACTGTAACTGGGATTCATCCGTTCCGGCTGGAACTTCCGACTGTTCATACCTTAATTGGACAGTCGCTTTGAATCCATTGCCCCCATCCGCTTTGATCGCATAGAGACGATTGACCGGATCGATAAAC
The DNA here is from genome assembly GCA_964353675.1 of uncultured Chlorobiaceae bacterium. GTDB lineage: Bacteria > Bacteroidota > Ignavibacteria > UBA10030 > SZUA-254 > CAYGXH01. The sequence goes on along the minus strand of CAYGXH010000519.1, from coordinate 1,046 downwards.
GATTTCTCGCCGCTTGCGACTGATGATGCAGTTGCGGGCCTCGGTATACCAAAGGGCCACTTCGAGAACTGCGGAACAGAATCCACCCGAATTGTATTTTCTACCGTGTTCACGATTCCTCCAACATGCTCCCATCGAAGATTCACAGGTGCAATATTAGGCAATGCCGTTACCGATACGGCGGTCGGATTAATTCCCCCTCCCGTGAACCGGAGATACGAAAGTGGACTCTCAAACCGATATTGCCCTGTTAAACCGCTCGCTATGCTCCGTTTTACAGTTCCTCTGGGAATGCCGCCTGTCCCGCCTATGGCCGATGTATCCGAATTTTCAACGAAGATTGTGTCTTCATCCCGCGAATTAATTCCTTTCTGGAGAATCAAATTATTCAAAATCGACATGTTGCCAATAAGAGATGTATTCTCTCCCGCTATTTCCAATCTATAGAATGTCTGATTTGTTCCTTCACGCGCAATCAATTTCGGATCATCGCCTGCCATTGTGATTTGAGACTGACCAGGAAGGAGAGTTCCTCTATTTATGAAATCTCCAAAACATACTATTCCTGCAGCGCCAGCGCCGGTGTAAAATTGCAGTATACCGCCAGCATCGATCTGAACTGTGCCTCCGACTTTAATTTCACCGACGTCGGAATTAAAAGCCAAACGGCCGCCATTCTGAATCCTTAAAGCGAGAATACTATCGTTTGGAATCGAATCTACAATGACAGTTGCAACTCCAGGAATGATCGCAGCATGCGTTGGACCTGGAGGACGATTTCCGGTCCAATTGATCGAGTCCGACCAGTTCCCCGTGCTCGGCCCGATGTATCTGTATCCAAAAATATTGCCAAAATCCTTATCTGTGACCTGTTCACCTGTCGATATCGCGAGCACATGATTTCCCATACCTGCAGGAAACGTCTGCAGCCAGTCAGTTTTTAATATTTCACCAACTTTATATTCGCCCGCCGGTACTTCCGTAAATGAATATACTCCCAATCCATCTGTAATTTTCGTATCGAAGAGCATACCATCCAGACTTTT
>CAYGXH010000518.1:0-2307 GCA_964353675.1 uncultured Chlorobiaceae bacterium | reverse complement strand
AGATCCGAATTCATTCGAAGCCGTCAGTGTCACGGTATATTGCCCGCCAGCCCAGTACGTGTGGACCGGGTTCTGTTGCGCTGATCCCTGACCATCCCCGAAGTTCCATGACCATGTAGTCGGTTGACCAATGGTCCGGTCGGTAAATTTTATTGAAAGCGGAACATTGCCGGTCATAGTGTCAGCGGAGAAGTCTGCAACCGGACTGACACCGATTGAGATGATATTTACCTTGGTCTCTGTGCTTGAGCCGTACAGGTTTTTAACCGTGAGCTTTACCGTGTATGTTCCCCGCTTTATATACACGTGGGACGGGGAAGTATCAGTTGAAGTGGCCCCATCCCCGAAGTCCCACAGATACGTGAGCGGTGTACTTCCGCTTGAGCGGTCGGTAAATCGTACCGTTGTGGGAACGATGTTGTATGCGTATGCTGCATCAAAATCTGCAACCGGTGCAAGTCCGACAATAATGTAGCCGGTTTTTGCCTCAGTCACCGATGCCATCACTGGTGGTGCCAGTGCGATAAACAATGCCAAAATACATACAATTCCAAATACGCGCCAGATAGATTTCATGGTAGATCACCTGTCCTGCGTATGAGTTAATCAATTATTAAAAACATTCGAATTTAGATTGGATAAAAATCAAAGATTATGTCCGGATTATACGTCTCTGGTAAAACGCCCACTGCAGACATACGGCAGGTAATAGAATATGGTAATATCCACGGGATTTCAATTTCTTTCGTCCCTGTGCTCAACCGGATGCCAAGGCTCCTCAAACGCACGGCAAGCTCTTTTTTTAGCCCAATAAGGCAATGCTACGATCATGCAGATTGGAGTAATTGGCGCCGGGGACTGTACGCCGGAGGAATATGCAGCCGCGCAGGATATTGGCTATCTTATTGCCGGAAACCACGAGACCATCATCTGCGGCGGGATGGGCGGTGTGATGGAGGCGGTGTGCAAAGGGGCAAAGGAGCAGGACGGGAGAACTGTCGGCATCCTGCCTGACATGGGGGACGGTAACCCGTATCTCGATGTCCGGATCCGGACTGCCATGGGCTACTCCCGCAACGTCGTGCTGGTGCAGTCCGCGGATGCAGTCATCGCAGTCGGAGGGAAGTACGGGACGCTCTCCGAGATCGCGATTGCACTGAAATTAAAAAAGCCGGTCTTTGGCTATAAAACCTGGGATATCGAGGGGGTATTTACGTGTGCAACACCGGAGGAGACGGTGGTCATGGCAGTGCGCGCCGCACGCCTGTCCCCCTCCTGCACCAGAGAGACTTCATAAATTAAATGTAACCAGAATAGTAGGTTATTAAGTTAAAGCAAGCAAAGGGTGAAAGTAAAGTGATTACCAATGCTGAAAGATGTAAAAAGTATAGAAAGCGCAAAACAAAGATTTCGTGTTATTTCCATTTTATTCTGGACAACTCTCTCATTAACAATCATTGGTATTATGGCGATGTTAATCTATAATGAAAATTTACAAAAAGTATCAATTTCCTTCGCAATAGCAGCGTTTGGAATGTCAATGTCATGGATATGCATGAGTAATTTAAACAATATGAGAAATGATCTCCAGTTTGAACTTTTAAAGGATGAAATTCGAACCCAATTGAATAAAATTGAGAATAAAATCGATAAGAAATAATTTAAAAAAAACAGGACAGAACGTTATTCCATACGTACAATATCAGGTGAGAATGCCTTCATCAGTTCCTCGATCTGGACATATGACTTCTTATGGTCGATGTAGACCCGGAGTAACCCGCTGGTTTTTGTCCGGAACGTAACGGATCCGGCCAGCATCACCGGCTTCTTGAGTTCAATGACAGTAAGAGAGTCTTTGGCCGCTTCAAAAATATGGGACTGTTCAAGGGAAGCGATGGAACGCGGGCTTGTATCGATCATAGTCCCGAAGAATTCGCTCATGATGAACGTGCCGAATTTGACACCGTCGGGATTTGAAACATCGAGTTCCGGGTTGCGGATCACAAATACCCGCGTTGTGGTCGCGTAGATACCATAGCCTCCCGAAGTCGCCCCTATCGCACCCGCAATGGAACCGCTCAGCCCCTCTCCGGAAACCTTGAGCGTAAGGCTTGATATACCGCCAATATATTTTTCATCATCCACTTGGCCTTTCCCCTCAGGGTCTGCAACGGTGATGAATTCAACCGCTCCAATGAGTGAACCTTTTGCATTATATGCAGCAGTGACCTTGCCCCACAGGAGCATGGGTTTGCCCTTGATCATGACATTTTCCGTGTCGCCAATGTATGTGTCACCCATTTTTTT
>CAYGXH010000517.1:0-2312 GCA_964353675.1 uncultured Chlorobiaceae bacterium | reverse complement strand
GCAGAGACGGGAGGTATATTCTGTGCATAAAATGCCAGCTCGCCTGTCGAAAGACGCTGTGACAGGACTTTTTTCCCCTCTTCATCAGTTACCAGTTCACCGACCGAACTAGATGTTCCAGAGATAGTAACGACATCTGATCTCACCCGGGAATTGGTATTGTATACATCGATTGCCAGCTTTCCACCATGTGATTGTGCGGGTGAACCGAGAGCTTGTTTGAGTAAAATCTTTGAAAGACTATCAGCATCGAGAGCGAACTGCCGCTTCACATTCCACTGATTTATGACGAACGGAGAGTCGGGCTCACTGACACTGTTGTAAGCGCCCCATGTGTGCTCGTGGTAAAGCATAACATTGTGCCACGCTTTTGAGTACTCTTTCTCCGGGAACTTTTCGGGTGAAACCATCGACCAGAGGATTTCTCCCTGAACAAGTCGATTCGATGCGGCTCTGTTCAAAGCAGTCTCATATGCGCTCGATGTAGCGCCATCTTCCCAGTACGGAGTAAAATCGCCCTTCAGAGTGGGGAGCGATTTCCCGTACTCCCGTTCAAAATCCCGGAACATTTCCGCGTGCGTAGCTATCCGGAGGTGCGGAGTGCGGTATTTTTTGTTCCACTCCATCACGAAACCGGGTAATGTTGAATCCGGCGGACCGTTGTCCCCGCCGACAGTATAAGGAAGCTGAACTATGCGGTAAGGGTAGTTTTGTTCCTCAAGTTTACGAACGATCTTTAACACTTTTTCCTCACCAAGCCTGCTGAGTTCACCCTCATGGAAGGTCGAGTAGCTTGCAGCTGCCAACCATGTGAGCACTTTTTCTTCCCCAGATTGAGATGCCCAGTAAAACGGCTTATCACCGAGCGCTTCATATATATGTCCGACTCTGTCCCCCGAGTTTGGTGCAATAGAAAAGTATTTCACACCTGACTGTGCCATGACGGTGACGATGCCCCATGTGAAACCGGGAATATCCGATACGACAGCCGTTGTAATCGGAATGGAGTGCGTGTGTGAAAAAGTGCGTGCAAAGTCCGTTATGTGTTTCATCTCTACATCGGATACAAGCCCGGTGAGTATATTAGCAAAGAGCGCATTCACGCAGACATTCCCTCGCCGGATTTCATCAACCACAATTCTCCGCTGATCAACTGAAGCGTGCTCATAGTACGTCTCAAGAGGCCAGGTCACTTCGAGGTTCCACCTGAATTGGGCGCCCGCGGGAAATGTGCGGGTTTTTTCGATCAGAGCTACCGCCTGTTCAAGATTCCGCCACTGCTTTCGCTCAATGTTCTTCTGAAGATCCGTATATCCTATGTCGTTGTGTGAATAAGGAAGGAGGTACATATCCCTTTCGATAACAGGTTGTACATTGATCGCTTGCCGTTGAACCGTTTTACCGTTCCGCTGGTAAATTAACTCAAGTTGTGTTTTCTCCTTCACGGCATCAATAGGAAGAAAAAAGCTGTTTGCACCTACGGCAAGATTTCTCCGAAGGACATCCTGTAATGGAACAGAAACCTCAATGCTGCACCTTCCGCAGAGATTGTCCAGGCTCAGTCTGACTAGCTGAATTTCCCGTGATTCGGTCCGAAGTATTATCGGTTCAGCACGTACGGCGGGTGTAAAATTAAATGGATAGGTAAACGACATAAACCATACACCGCTCTCACGATCTTCGCCATCGACCCGAATAACCAGAGGGGCGCCGGCGGGGAAACTATGTTTAGGTAATTGCATGATCATTCGGCCGAAGACATCCCCGGCACGATCGACCATATCCGACTTGAACGACAGTGTTGCTCCGTTCCTGCCGTACACAATCCAATTCAAAGCCGACGAATCTTTCAGATTGTTGAACGTGAACCACTGCTCCCCATTAATGAAAAGTTTGAATGTGCGCGGCGTTCCATCTGGCTCCCAACCTGCTCTCTCGAGGCCTGCCAGCCAGAGCAGTTGGAAGTGCGAACCTGGTGATGTGGAAATAAGAGTATCGGTCTTCCACGAAATCGACAGCATATCTCTTCGTGCCCGGGCAATTAGCGCAGCATCGGCATCCGGATGGGACGAGTGGTATGAGAGCACATGACCGCTGATAATTTCCCGGAATCCGTTGATATACAATTCGTTTCCAAAACTTCCATCAACGCCAGCGGAATGTGTCTGCAGTACATTGACCACAATTTTAAACTCACTCTGACCCGTCTGCAGTGAGTATAGGGAGGAAAAAGAAAAGGTTATACAAACGAATAGCAGGATAATTCTGTGACTTGACATATTTCTATCTGTCATTTTATACATACGCAGGTG
>CAYGXH010000516.1:0-2336 GCA_964353675.1 uncultured Chlorobiaceae bacterium | reverse complement strand
AGTCGCACGGAATTCTATCGAAAAAGCCGTCAGCGGACAAACGAGGGAGATTTACGAAAAGGTATCGGCAGCGCTAAGGGAACCATGCGGCGCATTTGTTACACTCCACATGGACGGACAGTTGAGGGGCTGTATAGGTTACTTAGAAGCGGTCGGATCTCTCGTCGAAACCGTTCAGGAAGCAGCTGAGAAAGCGGCACTGCAGGATTATCGATTTAATCCTGTCACAAAAGAAGAGATACCCAAACTTGAAATCGAAATTTCTGTTCTCACCCCGCTAAAACTTATTCGCGATATTAACGAGATCGAAATCGGAAAACACGGGCTCATGATCCATCTCGGATACAACCGGGGTCTTCTCCTTCCGCAGGTGGCCACAGAATACGGTTGGGATCGGGAGACATTCCTCAATCAGACGGCACGGAAAGCAGGGCTCACTTCGACGGCCTGGAAAGATCCGGGTGCCAAGATATTCTGCTTTACAGCCGAAATTTTCAGCGAAGAACCAAAAAAATGAAAATCGTCCGAAAACCGGCAGTCGCCGGAATGTTTTACACATCCGATCCCAAAGAATTACGGGAAGAAATTGATAAATTCCTGTCCATGGTTCCGGATACTCCACTTCCGGGCAGGATACGTGCGCTGATCGTACCTCACGCCGGCTATCTCTACTCCGGTTTAACTGCAGCTTATGCCTATAAACTGCTTAATAATAATCCCGTATCGACGTTAGTATTGATATCGCCAAGCCATCGTGAGTATTTTGCCGGAATCTCGATCTACCAGGGTGATGCTTTCAGGACACCACTGGGAGATATTCCCATCGATCAGAAATTAAGCGACCGAATTGCAGAAAATGACAGAATCATAATAAGATCAGACCGCGGTCACCGCACGGAACATGCGATCGAAGTCCAGCTTCCTTTCCTTCAGGTTGTGCTAGGCCAATTCTCATTTGTACCGATTACCGTCGGTGATCAGCGACCTGAATTCTGCCAACACCTCATCGATAAACTTGCGTCCGCTCTGAAGGATACAGACGTCATCATGATAGCATCCACCGACCTGTCTCACTATCACACAGCGGAAGAAGCCGACAAGCTTGACAAGATCATCATTGCCGATCTTGCCGAATTCAATCACACTAAACTGATGCTGGATATCCAGAGTGAAAAAGCAGAGGCGTGCGGCGGAGGTCCGGCCGTCATAACTCTAGCCGCCTCGGAAAAACTCGGCGCCACAAATGTTAAGATCCTCCACCACTGCAATTCGGGTGATGTCACAGGCGACCGAAGCGCGGTAGTTGGATATGTATCAGCGGTCGCATATAGTAAAAACTAATCCGTTATACGGTGCAAAGGTTCCTCATGATATTTATGAATTTTTATTTTCAAGCGGAAATTTATGATACATCACGATTTATTATTCCGGCAGGCATTACTGCAGAAAAAATGATGAAGTCTGATTATCCATCCGGTGCCCTTTGAAAATGCCTGCGCGGACTCCAAGAGTGTCATTTATTGGATCAGGTGTTCTCGGTTCAACACTTGCGAACGCCCTCCACATCAAGGGATACAGGATTGCCAGCATCGTCGACCGAAACGGATCCTCCGCGCTGACACTGGCGAAAGCCGTGAAGTGTGCCAAAGTTGGAGTTGTTGCGGCAGACATCTCTCCCCAGACCGAAATACTTTTCCTGACTGTCAACGACGATGAGATAGGAAGCGTTGCGACTGAACTTGCCAGACAAAAAAAACCAATTGTAAAAAGCATGCTCGTACTTCACTGCTCCGGTGTTCACACCGCTTCAGTCTTGGATCCCGTCCGGAAAAAAGGCGCCCACATAGGGGCAATGCACCCGATCCAGACTTTCCCGCATCTCCAGAATCCCACAAAGCATCTCGCTCATTTACGGGGAATCTACTACGGTATAGAGGCAGATCCTAATACGGTTAAACAGATAGAGAAAATCGTACTGGACCTCGGCGGTAAATCTATTATCATCCCGAAAGAAATGAAGCCTCTTTATCATACAACCTGTGTATTCGCGTCGAACTACATGACGATGTTCCTCAGCACAATATCCGAACTTTCTCAAAAGATGCAGCTCCCCGTACCATGGACGGAAGTTTTCGGTCCGCTGATGAGCACAACGATGGAAAATGTAATCAAAACTTCTCCCTCCTCAGCGCTCACAGGTCCTATAATCCGAGGCGACTTGCAAACCATCAATCTTCATCTTGAAGCTCTGGCACGCTATGCACCTCACTTCCTTCCTCTTTATACAATAGGAGGAATCGAAGCGGCACGTATCGCCCGGGACCATGGTAAAATAT
>CAYGXH010000515.1:0-2342 GCA_964353675.1 uncultured Chlorobiaceae bacterium | reverse complement strand
CCGCATCAATATGTTCCGCTTTTACAAGAGGTTCATCACCCTGAATGTTGACAACAATATCACAATCCATTCCTTCTGCTACCTCAGCTATACGATTAGTGCCACAATCATGTTCCCGCCTCGAAAGAAGTGCTTTGCCCCCATATCTTAACACTTCATCACGTATGCGATGGCTGTCAGTAACGACAAAAACATCATCGAGCAAGTGAGCAAAGCAGGATCGCCAATAAGTATGAACGACCATAGGCATTCCACAAATATCCGCGAGTGCTTTTTCGGGAAGACGACTTGATTTGAGCCGAGCGGGAATGAGACCAATTATCTTCATTTTTTATCTCTCTTGTTCATTATTTATCAACCTCTATCAATCCGATATTGTCGATTACATAAGGTGTCTTCCTAATAAGGACATCTTTTGGAGCGGTTCCGGAAAAAACACCGATGCATGCTTTGACTCCGGAACGTACTCCTAACTCCATATCTACATCGGTATCTCCAACGACAACAGTGTGAAGGTGATCACAATTAAGTTTTTTCAAAATGAAGGAGACTGTTTCCGGATCAGGTTTCGGAGATACGATACAATCAGCCCCTACAATAATATCAATGTACTGGAGAATATTCAAGTGTTTCATTGCAAGTCTTGCACGGGCTGTCCGATCTGATGTGGCGACCGCAATTTTACACCCGTTTTCATGGAGTTCCTTAAGGACTCTTTCCGTACCTGGGATCGCATGTATTATCTCATCAAAAAGAGCAAGGGAAATCCTGTCGACATCGTCAAAAGCTGCAGTACAGACAACATGGGAGTTATTGTAGCCCAGTGACACCAGATAATCTTCAGCCGCTTTCATTACAATTTCCCGTTTTTTCACACCTACCGGGCCGCATTCCTTCAGCCTGTTTGTTATAGGATCAACACCCATGAGAGATGCGAGAGTTTGAACATCACCATCATTCAATCCAAAATAATTTGCAATAGTTTCCGCACGCATATATGTCATCTTCACCCAATACGGATTTATGTCAATAAGTGTTCCATCTTTATCGAAGATCACCAAATCTATCTCATATATTATGGTTTTTCCGATCTTGAGTGAAACCATAGGATTTTCACCATTGTTTTATGAACATCATTGTAGTACTATATATTGAACCATCCGAAGTACTTTTAATTAAAATTTTCAAGGATATGCAAGGAAATGCCGGTTTTTTCCTATGTAACGATAGAGTATTTCTTTAAGTAAAGGAAGAAGATCCAGCTTTGTGACATCTGCGAGTGAAGCAAACATACCTGCTAATGGTACTAATATCGATTATTTATCGATAATAAACCTGATCTGATTTCCATATCCATGCTTCTCGAGAATTTGCCGATACCTGCGATCAAATTCAATAATTATATCTGCCAGTTCTCCCGCCACGGTCTGCTGTCTGCTCTCCCATCCTGAAACACATTGAGAATCTGGACGAAGTAATGCAATAAAATCTCTCACGAAGTTATCACCTCCGACCACATTAGTCGTCCGTGGTGCTTTCGTTAAAAACCAATTGATATGGTTAATAAAGCTGTAAGCCTGGCGGGTCTCGATCCTAGCATTCTGTCTATTTAGATAACTCACAAGCTGCTTAATCGATTGTAAAGAGAAATAATTGATCGCGTGTTCATCATAAAAAAAATGAAGAAAACCTTCATTGCGGTACAAATCCTTCAATGCATCATTTAAATTTGGCGTAATAATAATAAGGGATCCACCGTCCTCAAGCATATTGATTAAACGTTGAAGATAAGCGACTGGCTGCGGAATATATTCAAGCACGTAGAAAAGAAAGATCTTCCGAAATCGGATGCCACTGGATTCGCATGATTCAATATTGGAAAAACACGGGATCTTCAGGTAATCCCTGACATACTGGGCCCTTAGTGAATTTACTTCGATCCCGAACGGGGACGCACCGGCATCCCTTACCAATTTCAGGAAATATCCCCACGAGCATCCCACCTCAAGGATATTCACTCCCTTCTCATCAGTATTGAAGTATTCATCAATATAGTGACGCGATTGTTTCACACCGTTGGCAAAATCTGCATCCCGTGTAGGAATATCAAGTCCCGATGCTTTCAGACGTGATTCATCGAGCCTGTTGGCAGCAAGACTTGATGTTGGATCATGGGCAAAGAACTCATATTCACATGGTGCACAATACCATAGCACCATCTCTTTACCGCTGCGGACTCTGACAGGATGGGAGGAGGTGGGTTCATTGCAAATTGGACAGGACGTCTTGGGGTTAGAACCTTCCACTATCACGCACCCATTCCCACATTTCTTTGAGGCCGT
>CAYGXH010000514.1:0-2346 GCA_964353675.1 uncultured Chlorobiaceae bacterium | reverse complement strand
TAGCAGATAAGTTGCGGGAAAGTGAGACAAGGAATAGGGGTGTTTTTGCGGTGTCAAGCCACAGCGCGCACTCTTCAGTTTTGGAGTATTCACCTAGACGTGCAGCGATCAGCCCCGAGTAATATTTCAGACGATGGCGATACAACGGATCAATGGTCGATCCCCCTGCCAGGTCCCTGATCATGTGCTGAATTGATGAAACGCGAGGGTCAGTGATCTCTTTGTATATTAATTTCAATTCTTTTTCTGGTAGATCAATAAACGGTAGAGAAGCAAAGAACGCGACATTTATCTGTTTTGTGGCGGGTGAAAACGTTACCGTTTTTTCAAGTTCAGCAAGAGCTTCGGTCCGTTTCCCCTTCGCCATTCTCACATACGCCAGATCTACCAGACCCGATGTTCTCATTTCCGGAGTGTACTTCGGCTGAATGAGAAGTCGCGCAAGAGTATCCACGATCTGGGGGTCGACAGCATCGATCCCTGCAATATTCCCCCATGCGGCTTCGACCAAATAATCTTTCTGTTGCATGGCTTCCGCAATTATTCTCTTTTGTCCAACAATATCATTAAAAACAAACGGCTGCATGGCAATGACGGGCCATGCCCATTCGAATTCCGTGCCAAGCCGTCGAAGCTGCGACACAAGAGTATCTACAAGGGGTTCATTATTTAATCCATATGCCGTCACAAGCATTTGCTGAATGGTCATCGCATTATCGGGATCCAATGAATGCGCATGTTCAAACGCATTCCATGATTCTAAACTTGAACGACCTGAATATTGTGAATACATTGCAATTGAGCTGGCCAAATTGACCCATGTCCATGCGTCATCCGGATAATTTTTAAGGATCTCGCGATAGAGGCGTTCCGCCTCCAAAAAATCACCCGCATAATCTGCGTTAACAGATTTCAGAACAAGGCGGTCGCGTTCCGACAGACGAGAGCTATATTTAATTGATTTATCCCAGGCGTCTCTCGCCTCATCATATTTACCAAGGAAACCTTGTGAAACATAGGCAAGCATAAACCACGCCATGGCAAATGTGCTGTCTTCCTGAAGCGCCTGCTTGAATTTTTCAGAAGCCAGTGGAAAGTTCCCCGCCTTCGTTTCCTTTTCCCCCTGGATGTACGCTTTCAGCGCTTCCATCGAAAGTGTCGTTCTCGCGGCGATGTTCGTGTAACGCTCCGGCGGCGCGTTTGTTCTACCGGCAATTATATCAGATGTCAGTTTATTTACAAGGTCAAGGTACTTCGTTGTATCCCGCTCGATCACAACCCGATCTATCGCGGAATCCTTCGTCGCGCTGTATAAGTACGCACTCACGCGGTACTTATCGCCGATCTCCATGAAACTGCCGAGAATGAACAACCCGGCACCAAACCGAGCGGCGATTGTTCGTGCCTTTTCAGGGTCCTGCTCTACTCCTCCCGCTTTTGTGACTGCCTTCTGAAGAACATTCTGATCCACACTGCGGAGATCTCCCGCTTCATTGATATTGGTGCTTAATAACTCCGGCAACGCTTCGCCAAAATCGGCATGCGCAATTGACCCGCGCACTGAAAACGGAAACACCGCAATAACTTTTGATGAGAGGGATGAGGTCTCCTTCGGTCCAAGAACGAAGTAATAGAGAAGTATACCCAGCATGCAGATCGTAAGCGCGATCATCGGGACAGCTCGCCGGAGGAACTTCTGTTTTCTTGTGAGCCGGGGCTTTGGCTTGTATACTAACTCCTTGACGTTTCGCAGGTCGTCAATCAGTTCTGTTGCGGATTGGTAACGTCCGGTTGGATCTTTGGTTAAACACTGCTCGATGATCAAGCCCACACCCGAATATTCAGCATTTTCCAATCCGCTGATCGGCTCCGGATCGGCATTCAGGATGGAATACATCAATGCCTGCTCATAATCTCCCTTGAACGGCAATTTGCCGGCGATCATCTCATATAAGACCACTCCCAATGACCAAATATCCGTACGGTGATCAACGACATCACCTCTTGCCTGCTCGGGTGACATGTACGCCACGGTCCCAATGGTCGTTCCTGTTCTTGTCAATCGTGTCTGTGTGCTCAGTTTTGCCAATCCGAAATCGAGGATCTTCGCTTCTCCCCGGTTGGTGATCATAATATTGGCGGGTTTGATGTCACGGTGGACGATGCCTGCCTCGTGGGCGCGTGCCAGCCCCTCGGCCGTCTGGATTGCGATCCCGACCGCCTCATCAACGGCCAGCGGACCTCTTGCAATCTTTTCCTTAAGTGTTTCCCCCTCGTAACATGCCATGATGATGAACGATCTGCCGTCCCCCGTTTCGCCGATCTCATGCATTGTGCAGATATTGG
>CAYGXH010000513.1:0-2346 GCA_964353675.1 uncultured Chlorobiaceae bacterium | reverse complement strand
GGCTCTGATACTGGAAGTGCCACCCATTATTCCATGGGATTGGGTAATAATCGGTTTTGTGGTGTGTTCTTTTATTGGCATTGTCTTCGGTGTATACCCTGCCTGGAAAGCGTCTAATTTGGATCCGATAGAATCTCTCAGGTATGAGTGATAAAATTAGATATTCATAAAGGACAACAGAATCCCGATTCCTCAACCGGGATTTTTTGTTTAAAGCCGTCTGCCTTAGAGGAGATTTTGCTTGGAATTTCGCAGAATGAATAGTACCTTTGTACACGCCGATGATAATATTTAACTCGTAACAAGGACGAGCGCATATATGGTGAATATATATCACTATCAGAACAATGCAATCCGACGAATAACCATCAAGGAGTTCAGTCAGTATCTTCAACAACCGGATGGTCTCGTCTGGGTCGATATGGAAGATCCGCAGGATGCTGAGGTCGAAACGATACTCATATCTCTGCTTGATTATCATCCGCTCGCAATCGAGGATTGCCAGAAGGGAACGGATGAAGAAGGCCATCTCCCAAAAGTTGAAGACTTTGATGACTATCTGTTCGTGATCTTCAATCCAGTTGAATTTTCGCTCGTCGATGATGATGGAAAAAAGCATTGGGAGATCAAAACTTCGCAGGTAAGCGCTTTTCTTTCTAAGAAGATATTGGTCACGCATCATTACAAGCCGCAAAGGTCGATAACCTACGCGAATCAAATGCTCTCTAAAAATCCCCAAACCCTCGGGAAAGGTCCTGATTTTCTCTTTCATCTCATTATCGATGATATTGTAGACAGTTACACTCCGATACTTGATAACCTCGACGAGGCAATCGATATAGTAGAGGACGAAGTCTTCCAGTCGCCAAGTCAAAAGACGATGCTTGATATTCTCCAGTTGAAGAAGAATATCATGACGATACGTCGTGTTGCAGTATACCAGCGCGAGATGCTGAATCGTCTCTCCCGGGGTGAGTTCTTACTAATAACCGAAGATGAAATGATATATTACCGCAACGTCTACGACCACCTCGTGAGGATGAGTGATCTGGCCGATTCGTACCGGGATATGGTGGCGGGTTTACTCGATGCATACCTTTCAGTCACATCGAACAGGCTGAATCAGGTGATGAAAGTATTAACAATTATATCGACTATATTTCTACCGTTAAGTTTTATAACCGGATTTTTCGGAATGAATTTCCGTGTTATTCCCCTCGCCGACCTGGAATGGGGAATTGCATTTGCTGCGTTGTTTATGGGTGCTGTCGCTGCAGGAATGCTATGGATCTTCAAACGCAATAAATGGATTTGAGTCTCCTGCGCATAGTTGCCTCCCAACAACTTTTACTCGCCTAAAAATACATCTGATAAAGAAGATTCAGCGTCGTCAGTATAACGATGATGATGTATACGGGCCTGATAAGCCGCGTACCTTTCCGGATGACAAGTCGCGCACCAATGACGGATCCGATTACCTGTCCTGATGCCATAACGATACCGATAGTGTACCACGTATTTCCACCTATTGCGAAGGCTATAGCGGAAACGATATTACTTGTGAAGTTCATGAGTTTTGTATAGCCGGTTGCTTTCGTGAGATTGAATCCGAGCATAATGACGAATGCGATCGCCCAGAAAGATCCAACACCGGGGCCGAAGAAACCGTCGTAGAATCCCAGGAGTGTGCCGAAGATAAGATAGAAAAGATTGTGTGGGATCTTCGATTTGCGTTCAGAATCCCCGATGCGAGGAGTCACAATCATATACGCAGCAATACTGAGGAGAAGCCAGGGGATCAGATGACCAAGAAAACTTGAATCGATTTTTTGAACAAGCCATGTCCCGATTACAGTTCCAACAGCGGTAAATAATATACCCATGGTCGCTTCCCGAACCCTGACGATATTGTATTGTTTGTAGTAGATGGTGGAAGTAAAACTGCCGAAACTTGACTGGAATTTATTGGTTCCCAGCGCTATATGGGGAGGACAACCAACGCTCAGAAGCATCGGTAAGGTTAGCAATCCGCCGCCCCCGGAAATCGCATCAATGAGCCCGGCAATACATCCAGTAGCAAACAGTAGGGGGAAAATCCAGACCGATTCTAGCATAAATATTTACGGCGCTGATCGTGACATAAAATGAACAGTGTTCTCAACCGGTCTGTCTTCCTAATGTATGGGAGTGTACAATGGTTCTATATCTGTCGGGATATCTGTCAACGTATTCAGAATTTTTATCATTTCGGGCCGGATGTTTGCATACCTGTCAATCAACTCCTTAGCTTTTTTATGGTTGCCCTCAGCCTGTATAGTCATGATCTTTCCGGTAAGTTTTTTTACG
>CAYGXH010000512.1:0-2357 GCA_964353675.1 uncultured Chlorobiaceae bacterium | reverse complement strand
CATCGGCGGCGTGGCTGCAATGGACGAGGACCGGGGAGTGATATCGCCCGGAGGATACTCGGTTTTCTTGCTATTGCATACCTTGCCAGAAAAATTGGTGTTCACCAGTTTGGCGCTGTAAGTATCGGCTTTGCAGTCTTATCATATGCAGTGATGGTAAGTGCGTTAGGCATGCCCTTCTTCGGTACTCGTGAAACTGCACGCGGTTCGTCAAAGAATCTTATTAATGCCATAATATCTCTTCGCCTTGCAACGGGTTTAACCGCTTACGTCGGTGTTTTTATCGTTTCCCTTCTCTTCGTTTCGCATGAGACAGCGCTCCTCATTATCGTATTTTGTCTCTCGCTTTTCCCATTCTCCTTCCTGATCGAATGGTACTATCAGGGTAAGGAGCGGATGGGATTTATCGGAGTCGGCAGGATGATTTCTGCCAGCATCTACTTCGGAATGATTTTTCTTTTTGTGCGTTCCCCAAAGGATATCGTTTGGGTTGCTATCGCCGCGGTTATCGGTGACGTTCTGCATGCTGGCTATTTGTGGCTGATGTACCGGCGTGTATTTCAGGGAGATCGGTTTCGGTTTACCCTGACGGGCTGGCGTGAGTTACTGAAATTGTCATTTCCCCTCGGTTATGGCTCATTGATTGGCGGATTAAGCGTCAATGTGCCGCCGATCGCTATTGGTATACTCATGACCAACAATGAGGTAGGCCTCTTCAGCGCCGCGAGTAAACTCGTCCTCTTCCTCCTGATGTTTGATAGGGTTTTCGGAACCCTGCTTCTTCCGGCGAGCTCCCGCTTGCAGGAGAGTTCACCTGCGCTTCTTACTTCAACACTCACATTTTCGATGAAGTGGATTCTCCTGCTGACGCTCCCAATCTGTGTGGGTGGAACGGTTCTCTCGGGAGACATTATGCTGCTCGTCTTCGGGACGCAGTATGCCGATTCTGCCCTTTTGTTTACAGTACTCATATGGTTCTTCATGTTCACGATGCTTCACACTGTGTACACCTCCGGTCTCATCGCATCCGGAAAAGAAAAAATATATGCTAAAGTGATGCTCATGAGCGGAGCTATCTATCTGACCTCGATCGTCGGAGGAATACTCATCTTCGGTGTTGTCGGCGCTGCTGCCGCAATGGTGATCTCGGAGGCAACTACATACCTCATCATGAGGAAAAAATATCACGATTTTAATAAAATCCCACTCCCCGGATCACTCTGGTCGATTATAATATCGACAATAATTATGGGATTTTGCGTTGCTATTCTGCCGCCAATGCACGTAGTTTTTGCAATCGCGATAGGTATTGTGGTTTATGGCGTAATGATCATGCTGACGAAATCCATCACAAAAGAAGAATTGTTTTCTTTAGTGAAGAGAGTATGAACCGGTATCTAGTCGGTCTTCTCGGAAAAAATATTGCCGGGTGGGAAACTCTTTTGCAGCAGGAGGGAGTACCGTATTCCATCGCACCCGTTGAACTTTCGGGATCTGCATTCAGTGTGATCATCGTTGCAGATGATGCGGATGCGAAGTACGACTCAAAAATTAAATCGTATCTCAGCAGTGGTGGAAGTGTTCTCTGCTCCGGTGCAGTCTTCGGGCGAATAACAGGGGAGAAGGTTAAAGATGAGTACGTGAAATATTTATTGCCGGAAAATGACTCGCCGTTCAGCGTGATTTGGATGATAGATGTCGAAAAGAAATGTACGATGCTGAAAGGATCGAATTATCTCCAGACACAGAACGGTACCCCTGCACTCTTTCTCTCAGAATATTCCGGCGGTCATGTTGCGGTTCTTCCTTTCGACTGCGGTTTGCTGATCAATGACGTGAGATGTATATCAAAATCATTTGTTAGTGGAAGATCCCGCTTTCCCCACGAAGTTGTCTCGACGGTTTCGAAGGGAAACATCCGCAGACTTTTTATAAGGTGTCTGGAAATTCTTCACCACATGCGAGGATTACCTTATATTCACTCGTGGTATTACCCTCAGGATGAAGAAGCTCCATTTGTTCTGCGAATTGACACCGATTATGCATCGTCTGAAGAAGTGGGAAAACTCTATCGTTTACTCTGCGAGTCCGGTGTGAATGCTACATGGTTTGTAGATGTGAAAAGTCAACTCGATAAATTGCACATCTTTAAAAAAATGAGCGATCACGAAATCTCGCTCCACTGTTATGAACATAAGCCGTACGTGGATTATGTCAAAGTTGATGAAAATATACGGCGCGCACTCGGGTACATGCGGGAGCATGGTCTCATGCCGCCCGGGTATGCTTCTCCATACGGAAAGTGGAATTACGACATCGCCCGGGCAATAAATGACAACGGATTTGAATATTCCTCC
>CAYGXH010000511.1:0-2361 GCA_964353675.1 uncultured Chlorobiaceae bacterium | reverse complement strand
GGAATCTGTGAGATCATAGAATACAAGCCTCAAACTATCCTTATCGCGTTCCTTCCTGTACTTTCCAAGTTTTCCTTTTAGATATATTTATAAAAACTTTTCCTAAGTTTTGTATTATTTCATAAATTAAAATAAATTTTTATAGTATGTCATTTTTTACAGTCTTGGGTGGAATATGATCAGATTGGTAAAGACGCCAAAAAAATTGGAGCATTTCTTGAATGAATTCAATGATCTGTTCACACGTCCAAGCTATGAATCATTTTCTGACATGATTTCAGCAGTGAGCGTGTGTGATAAATCCAAGACCATCTCAAATCTTACCGATACAATGGCAAACGATCGCGAAGGAAAGAAGGCACGCTCATCTTACAACTGGTTCTTCACTGACGCGAAATGGGATGAAAACGAGGTTGCTCAGCGCAAGGCCACGCTCTTTTTCGAAGCTATAAATCTAGGTGAAAATGGCAGACTGCTGCTAATTATTGATGACACCTATGCTGAAAAGGAAGGGGACCGCATCGAGGGTGTAGGCAAATTCTACGATCATAGCGAAGATAGGTACATCAATGGTAACAATTTTGTGACCTCAGTGCTGCAGAGCAAAGGTCTATTCATACCACATAAAGCAAAAATGTATATTAAAGAGGAGGACGCCAGTGGAAGCGACTTCAGAACAAAAATTGAAATCGCCTTCGAAGACATTATTGAGCCTCTCAAGATCCCAAATGGTGTTGAGCTTTATGTTGTTTTTGACCGTGGTTGGTTCTCTGCAGAATTCATAAACGACTGCCGAAATTTGGCTCTTCGCTGTTTCATGTGGGTAGATTGAATTTGAGTTTGCCCAATCTCAGATAAATAGTTATAATTAGATTTTTTGTATGTGTTTAGCTCCTCCTGCAATTCATGCAGATCGACCCAAGAAACTCATTCCGACCACAAAAAATATATAATATTATATCAATAGCATCCCCAAGGGAGTATGCACGAAGAAGAGATCATCAAGCAACTTCAAGCCTCGAATGAACAACTAAGGCTTGAGAATGAGTTGCTTAAAGGACGCGTAATTGAACTCGAGGCCAGGCTAGCCGAATATGAGAATCCACATACTCCACCGAGTCTAAAGCGCGGCCGCAATCGCAAGAAGGAGAATAATGAAGGCGGCAATGGAAAACCTGGTCAAAAAGAAGGGCATGATGGTGTAACGAGACCTCGTGCCAAGCCTGATGAGACGGTGGAAGTCACTGCAAGTCGATGTCCGGATTGCGGAGCCAAGCTTGGTGATCCAGTCTGTACCGAGTCAAGGATTATCGAGGAAATTCCTGATCCACAGCCTGTCATCGTCACCGAATTCCTGGTAGCGCATTACATATGCCCATGCTGCCAGAAAGAAGTCGTCGCAACTGATCCCGATTGCCCAAATGAAGGCATATTCGGAAACAGCACAATCGCGCAGGCGACACTACTGAAATATAAATACCGTCTTCCTCATAGAAAGATCCAGGACGCACTGAAGCGACTGCATGGGCTGAATATAAGTCCTGCCACAATCCTCGATTTAACTCGTCGTGCCGCAGATGCGGTTCAATCGCAATATGATGCGATTCTGAACCGGATTCGAGCAGCTCCGATCGTGTACATTGATGAAACGTCAATCGATGTCCAGGGCGTATTGTACTGGATCTGGGTATTCACTACGCCGTTTGAGACTTTTTTCGTGATTCGAAAGAGTCGAGGCATGAAGGTCCTGACGGAGGTTCTTACGAGGAAGTTCACGGGCATAATCGTGTGCGATGGCTGGAAACCATATGCGAGATTCACAAAACACCTGCAGCGATGCTGGGCACATCTGCTTCGAGAGTCGAAGGAGCTAGCCGAGAAGATAGAGGAAGCGGTTCCTTTGCACGAAGCACTCAAGAAACTCTATGAGGAACTGAACGACGCGCTAGAAAACGATCCACCTCCAGAAGTTCGAAGGGAACTATGGAATATGGCGCGAGCAACTCTCCGGCAATGGATCACAGGAGAATACATCAATGAGAAGTTGAGAAAGCTCATTGGCAAGATTAGCAATGGCTTCGAGTATTGGTTCACGTTTGTCATTCATCCTGGAGTGGAGCCCACCAATAATAGAGCGGAAAGGGCACTGCGCGAGCAGGTCGTCCTAAGGAAGATCTTAGGTACGTTGCGCAACAGCAAAGGGACTTCGATCCATGAACGTATCACGACAATGCTGGCAACATGGGGACAGCAAGGACTCAATAGTCTCCAGATGCTGAAGGCGAGCCTAGCTAGCTAAACACATACAATTTTTTTATATACGCCAATCAAGTCCGATTTTAAGTCCCGGCAATCATCAGC
>CAYGXH010000510.1:0-2363 GCA_964353675.1 uncultured Chlorobiaceae bacterium | reverse complement strand
CCCGCTGTACGCCGATGTGGCGCCGCATGTCACCAGACGGCCTCCCTTCGCCAACACGGTGATACTCTTTTCGAACACTTCGCCTCCCGTATGCTCGAAGACTATATCGACGCCGCGCTTGTTCGTTATCCGCTTTACCTCTTCTGCAAATTCACTTACTTTGTAATTGATAACTTCATCGGCGCCGAGCTGTTGTGCTTTTTTCAATTTCTCATCGCTACTTGCTGTCGTAATGACCTGTGCGCCCATCAGCTTTGCGATCTGAATTGCAGCCGAGCCTACTCCGCTTCCCGCCCCGTGAATAAGAACCGTCTCACCTGCCTGTACTTTCGTCAAAGTGACTAGCATGTGCCATGCCGTGAGGAAAACGAGCGGGACTGCGGCTGCCTGAACGAAATCCAGTCCCTCGGGGATGAAAATTACGTTAATTGCAGGCACTCTGACAAACTCGGCATACGTCCCATCTTCCTGCGTTCCTAACACATGGTAATGCCGGCACAGATTATCTTTTCCACCTAGGCAGAATGCACAGTGTCCGCACGAAATTCCCGGTGAAATCAGAACTTTGTCGCCGGCTTTGATGTGTCCGGCGGCGCTGCCGACTTCCGCGACGATGCCGGAACCGTCGGATCCGGGAATGTGGGGTAGAGGAATATTCTTTTCTCGCGAACCGCTTCTTACCCAGAGATCAAGGTGATTAAGCGCCGCGGCTTTTACCTGAATAAGAACATCGCTCGGACCTATAGTTGGCTTTGGCGCTTCTTCGGCGGTGAGCACGCCGGCGTCTCCGAATTCATGAAATCGAATTGCTTTCATCTGTCCATTCTGAAGTATGAATTGTTTTGTTGAAAAATGTAACTAAAAAATGCATTAGTAACAATCATTTAGGGTGCGGAGACCTGCCAGAGCGTTTTTTCTTGTTTTCCAATTCCCAATTCGCTACTTTTTCGTACTTATTAACATCGGCTATTTAATGAGAAGATAACCATGAGGAGCGCTAATGGAAGAACTACGCGGATTTAAAAAGCTGAGACAGGGATTTCATCCGACATTCTGGGTCGCGAACGGGATGGAACTATTCGAGCGGCTTGCCTACTACGGACAGCAGATCGTATTCATGATTTACATGCGCAACAAATTGGGCTTCACCGAAGCCGAGGCGGGTCAGCTGTCGGGTCTCTTCGGCGGCTTGATTTACCTTCTGCCGATTCTCGGTGGGACACTGGCAGACAAGTGGGGATTCCGGCGTGCGTTCAACATCGCGTTTTCAGTACTCGCCCTCGGTTATTTTCTCATCGGTTCTGTCGGTATGAGTATCTTCAGCGGGATCTATGACGACTATTCTCTCTACTGGGTAATGGTGGTATTTCTCGTTCTGACGGCATTTGGCGGATCGTTCATCAAACCGTCGGTTCTTGGAACAGTCGCGGTTACGACAAATGAGAAAACAAAATCGCTCGGCTTTGCTATTTACTACTGGCTCGTAAACGCGGGCGCCATGATAGGACCGACAATCGCATACTTCGTGAGAGACAGTCTTGGTAACGAATTTGTGTACATGGTTTCCGCATTCAGCTGTTTGGCGATGCTCGTTGTGAACATGCTGTTATATAAGGAGGTGAAGAGCGGAGGAACGGAAGTTGTTGAATCGATGGGAAAGAAAATCGCAAACCTCTTCGTTGTCCTTGCGAATGTGAAGTTCATGATCTTCCTCCTCATTTATTCGCTTTACTGGATTATCTTCTGGCAGGAATTCATCATCATTCCGTATTACATTACAGATTTCATAAATCCGGCCGCTCCGTATGAAATCATCCAGTCGTGGTCAGGTGCCGGGGCTATCATTCTCTTGCAGATACCGATCAATCGTCTGACGAAAAAAATACCGACGCGGCAGGCAATTCTTCTCGGCTTTGCGCTTTCAAGTCTGATCTGGATCATCATTGGCATTTTCCCAAGCATCCCGACTATAGCCGCCGGTATTGTGGCATTCTCTATCGGAGAAATGATTCAGGCTCCGCGTTATTACGAATATATCTCAGAAATTGCCCCTCCGGGCCAGCAGGGATTGTTCCAGGGATATGCATTCCTGCCGATTGCGATAGCACGATTCGTGGGCGATCCGCTCGGGGGCTGGTTATACCAGGTAACTAAATCGAGCGGAAATATTAATCTCGTGTGGCTTGCTCTCATCGGCATAGGCGTGCTTGCAACCGTTCTCATGGCGATTTACAATAAAGTGGTAACGTTTCAGGAGAGCCGCCCCGCGCCGGCGATCTGAAGCGTTATTATGAGTAAATAGGGAAATTATCGACATCGGGATTTCGATAGGATGTTGATTTAAGACAGGATTATTGATAGCT
>CAYGXH010000509.1:0-2365 GCA_964353675.1 uncultured Chlorobiaceae bacterium | reverse complement strand
CCAGATTTCCGATTTTATCAAGGCAAGAACAAAGTCAAAAATCGGAAATCAATGAAATCGGAAATTCAACACTTGTTCGATAGTTGTACTATCGAATATACATTAATAAATGACAAGCAAAACCTCCGACATTTATCTCAGTCTCAACTGGTAAAATGTCGGAGGTTTATTAATTTTACTCATTAAGGACGGATTATAGAGTGAAACTCTAAATCGGTTTAACTTCGACAGTACAACTGTCGAAGAACGTACCGGATGTAGCGAGTTAAGTTAGCGGCACCAGATTTCCGATTTTATCAAGGCATGAACAAAGTCAAAAATCGGAAATCAACTACCCTCCACCCCACGGATAGCCAGTCCTTTTAACGCAATAACTACCCTGCTGTGTTACTGCAAAATCAACTTCGAAGTACAACTTCTCCTGATCCCCGCAGTACGGTTCAATAATTTTTATATGATATTTCTTCGCAACAACACCGTTAATGTCTATGTAAAGATCAAATAGGCAGTCACAATGACAGCCTGAAATCTTTTCATGCTCTTCTATGATGATCGTATCATTAAGTAAACTAATCAAGCAGTACAGACTTTCCGGACAACAATTGAATCCAGCGTTTATATGCTTCAGAGTTAATTTGTGGTTGTCCAAATCAAATGAATACTCGATACAGCTTGAGCTGTCACTGCTGTCGGTGAGCGAAGAGGCTGTCTGGAATCTCTTGCAGTCAGTATGACTAGTTAATAATCCCGCGAATTCAGGAATTTGTTCATTGCCTGTGCTCTGAATTGAATCTTCTTTACATCCAAAAGACAGGGTTACAAGAAGAGCTCCGATCGTGATTGAAATGAGTTTTGGTTTCATGATTCTACCTCCAAGGAAAATGTCATTAGTCAGTAGTAATTTGTTATTTGTACCTTGTAGCCCGTACTTTGTACTTTGTGAGAAGCTATGAGCACTGAGTCCCTAGAGCTAAAATCTCCGCTCTAAGCTCTTCGCTATATGTACTTTGTACTCTGTACTTTGTGTTTTTCTCTACGCTCTCTGCTCATATAGTACCAAATATTCCATGGAAATTCAAGTAATGATCCGGATTCTATATGGTTTTGAGCACAGCCTTATACAAATTCTTTCTACAAATTCAATGTATTTCAGCCGATTTTTTGTAAACTCAGGGCGGGTATGCATAGAAAACAGCAAGTTGATACTTCCCTATTTTCTTCATACTTTATCACCATTCTCATATCTATTATGGTTGGGAAGAACAATCTAATTGGTTGATAGGTAAAAATCTCCACCAAAATAAAGGAGAAGCAAATGAAAAAGGTTATCTATAGTATCGAAATAATAGCACTGCTAATCATGGGAATAAGTGCGGCATCCTACGGGCAAGGCATAGAGTGGATCAGATACTACGATGAATCAGTCAGTACCGGACTTGAATCGAACAAGTTGGTTCTTCTTTATTTCGGTTTAAAGCCCAATCCCCTAAAAATGGACAAAATGGAAGTTGAAATATGGACCGACCCCAAGGTAGTTGAACTCGCCAAATCATTCGTATGTAGTCGCGACCTTCTGAGCGGTAAGTCAGGCAATATTCCACAAAGGTTAAATATGCAGTTTCGCATTAAAAAATATCCGACCATTCTTATAATAGATCCTTTAGAAAAAATCTTTTGGCGAATCGAAGGAGAAGAAACCCGGGAGAAAATTATTGAAGTTTTGCGTGCCTGTCCCAACAATCTGGCTGTTCCTTATGTTATTATCAGGCAACTTCTTCAAGATCCAAAAAATGTTCTTTTAAAGATAGCTGTAGGGGATGCATATCATAAGATTGGTATTCCCCATATGAGTAATCAATACTATGGTGAAGCATACGATTCCGATACCGTCAAGGCTGATAAAAATCTTGCTGAACATATACAAACGTTCGAAGCGGTTAATTATGAGCTAATGGGGAAATTGGATGTGGCTACTCAAATGTTGGAGAAAGTTATGGATGAATATCCTTGTGGTAATTTACGGCCACTTCAATTATATTCGCTTGTAAAAATATACTCGAAAAAACAAGAGACTATAAAAGCAAATAATCTTTTAAATATTCTCCGACAGCAATATCCAGAGAATCAGTATACCAAGCTTGCAATCGATTTCTTAAAAAAATAGAGATTAGATTTTGACTCAGTTGGACCCTATGAGATTTTATAGTAGAATGTCCATTTAGGTCAGAGTAAATGATCGGTCAGACCATATCACATTATCCCGACAAAAACGGCTGTCTGCCCGCCATATCGAATTCACTATGGCAGGCGGGGACGCCAAAAGATGGCGTAATCCCCTTTTGACAATTTGAGATAATACTCATGA
>CAYGXH010000508.1:0-2366 GCA_964353675.1 uncultured Chlorobiaceae bacterium | reverse complement strand
GAAGTGAAGCAATACGACTCTTTAATATTCACTAATTTTATCGGATTGCTTCGTCTCCCGCTCTTCGAGCGGGATCCTCGCAAAGACTTTTAACTTACTTATTAGTCAACCCCATGTAATGGCTTAGTTTTTTAGATACTCTGATTGAGAATCCCCTCTCCTGGTAGGAGAGTTTACCCGCCAATCTTTGTGGCGGGGGTTAGGGAGAGGTGAGTATATGGAAACAAAAGAAACACACTTCTCCCCTTAGTAAAGGATAACAGGTGAGGTCTCAAGAATCAGGGTATAAATCATACTGAAAAAAATCAGAGCGACTATCGGAGCAAAATAAAAAGTTGGAATGTTATAAAAAAATGAGTACTAAATGCAAAATGTGTAGGGGAATATGAGCTTCCTTCCGCATACCTCTGCGACTCGCATTAAAATATTCTTTATAGACAGCCCTACTTTTACTATGGCATGAAAAAAGTTGCTTTTCAAACACTCGGATGCAAGTTAAATTTTGCGGAATCTTCAACGATTGGCCGCCAGTTCGTAGAGGGCGGCTTTATGGTCGTGGATCCCGACCAGCCGTCTGATGTCTTCGTCCTGAATACCTGCTCAGTCACACAAAAAGCCGAACGCGAATGCCGCCGCCTAATACGCCGTGTCCTGCGCCGGTCACCCGAAACGTACGTCATAGTTGTCGGATGTTATTCACAACTGCAGGCAAAGGAAATTGCGAAAATAAACGGTGTTGATCTGATACTTGGCGGAGAGGAAAAATTCCATCCTTTAAATTTTGCCGGAGAATTACGAAAATCTTCAGTCCCCGGCGTCTTCATATCGCGCATCGATGAAACCGAAAATATCCACCCTGCCTACTCGTCTGATGTGGGTGGACGAACGCGCGCCTTTCTCAAGATACAAGATGGCTGTGACTATAACTGTTCATTCTGTACCATACCGAGCGCCCGCGGAATGAGCCGGAGTCTGCCTGTTCAGACTATCGTCGATCAGGCACGGCAGATCATAAATCAGGGACACCGGGAAATCGTGCTCACGGGCGTGAATGTTGGAGATTATGGACGAAAGAACGGCGGTGACCTCCTCGGCCTCATGAAGGAACTGGCAAAACTGGACGGCATCGAACGGATCAGGATCAGTTCGGTGGAGCCAAACCTGCTGACAAGAGAGACTGTCGACTTTATATTAAAATCAGATAAGTTCTGCAAACACTTTCACATTCCTTTGCAGAGCGGAAGCAATATGATCCTCAGACGCATGCGTCGCCGATATACGGCGGAATCATACCGCAGCCTCATCGAATATATTAAAAGTATTGACCTTGAGGCAGGCATAGGCATCGACGTGATTGCAGGTTTCCCCGGCGAATCGGAGATGCTGTTCAATGAGACGGTTTCGTTTCTGGAGGATTTGCAGTTTTCCTACATTCACGCGTTCACGTATTCGGAAAGACCGGGTACACCGGCAACGGATTATGCGGAAAAAATTCAACCGAACGTCAGACACGCACGAAATGAAGTGCTACGGGCTGTTGGAAAAAAGAAAAAAACAGAATTTATTAAAAGATTCATCGGAAAATCACTCGCCGTCCTGTTCGAAAATACCCATAATGACGGTTTTGTATCGGGATTAAGTTCAAATTACATTCGCATATCAGCGGAAGGAGATGCATCTCTGATCAATCAGCTACGATGTGTAACTATTACAGAAGTTCACGATGAAACGTGCGCAGGAATTATCAAAGAAAGTGTGAATACGAAACAAACTGCGCCCGAGGTTTGTGTATCGTGACCGATCTATTAAAAACCATGGAGATTGTATCTATGCGAATCACCATTTTCCTCATATTCATGGCTGTTCAGATTGTTGTCGCACAGCCTTCACTCATCGAACCGTTCGAGCAAGATGGAACACCTAAAGCCTTTTCGATCAATAACGCGGATTTTTCCTCCCCGCTTATGGAAGTCGAAGGAAAAAAGAGCGTTCCGCTCGCTGTCCTTTACTCCTTACTACTGCCGGGAATGGGGGAGCTTTATGCCGGAGATTACAGAACCGGCAAGTATCTGACTGCAGCGGAAGGGATGCTGTGGGTTACGCTAATCGGCTTTGATCGTTACGGGACATGGTTACAAGATGATGCGCGTACTTTCGCCGTACAGCATGCAGGTATAAGTAACGACGGCAAAAATGATCGGTACTTCGTTGATGTGGGAAACTACAATACCGTTTACGACTATAACGAAGAGATGCTCAGAGACCGAAATCCGTATAAACTTTATGGATCAACTTTCGCTTGGGCGTGGGATGCCCGGGCAAACCGTGAATACTACCGGGACCTCAGGATCAAGAGCGACAACATG
>CAYGXH010000507.1:0-2368 GCA_964353675.1 uncultured Chlorobiaceae bacterium | reverse complement strand
CTTGTAGACGTTTTAAAATAATCCACAAGTGTTGTAAAGGAACTTATGGCAGTGTCGGATGTAGAAATGCGGACCTCAAGAGAATCATACCATGGTGAATCATCCGGAGATCGGTGCCAGAAGAGGAGTGTATCGTATGGTGTAAGCCCTGATATGATGGGGGAAATGAGCCACTCGTCGATGTAAAATTCATTTGCTCCCTGATAATTTGCAGCGGCATATGCATCCCCACTCTGTGCGGTGAAAACCGTTGTATTTCCGGCAAACCACGGCCCGGTCGTCCCGCCGCCGTCGCTGTTTACTGTCTTCCACCCTGTGGGCGGAAAACCGGATGCAGACTCAAAATCTTCTTCAAATACGACGGTCGAGCAGATGTACGGAGTACCTGACTTAGTCAAACTCTGTACCTTCGGTGAATTGACAATGCTCTTCTGAATTCCTCTGCTTGTGAAGGGTAAAGGGCGCGTGAGGAATTTGGTATCACTCTTTACTCCTGCGTTAGAAATCGCAGACATTGCGATTGCAATGAGTAAAAGTATGATTGCCGTTTGATTGTTTTGACCCTTCATAAGGACAAGTCCGCGTTATAATAGAAAAATAAAAATAATTGTTCAATAATCAAGGGCAGAAAAAACTCAACAGTTTGCCTCCACCTTTTTCTTCACAGGAATTTATTTATTACATAAGCCGGTCCCCAAAGAGGAGGGGACCGGTCTTCTCTTAATCCACCAATTACATACAGAACGCCCGATGGGAGTCGAGAATTCTGCGACTGCTCACTTAGTCAACACCATTTTGCGTACTTGCGAGAATTGTACGGTGTTGTTCGAAGCTTCAGCGGTTAACTTGTAGAAATAGATACCGCTCGCAACAGCTTTTCCGGTGAAATCTCTTCCATCCCATGGTATGTTGTAGGTTCCCGGAGCTAAATCGCCCGATACGAGGGTTACTACCTGCTGACCAAGCAGCGTGAAAATGGTAACCTTCACCTGGCTTGCGGTTGGAAGTCCGAACACGATTTCAGTAGACGGATTGAACGGATTCGGGTAATTTTGCTCAAGGAGGTATCCTGATGGGATGGGCGATACATTATCATCGGCGCCCAATGTCAGACTGCTGATGTTCACTTCAACGTCATTCACAGTGTAGTCGTTCGCTGCATTGACACTGAACATCGGTTCCTGATCTGTGGTGTATCCTTCCTTATCAACGACAATCTTATAATCACCGGGAGCAATGTTTGAAATTTCAAAACTACCATCATCCTCAGTAATGTCGTAACTGACGATGGTGTTTGTCGCAGGATCAACTGCATACACCGTAACTCCCTGAACGAGGACTGAAGTATTTTCCTCGCGGACGGTTCCTCTGATGCATGCAAAACCACCGAAAATAATCGGTTTTACGCATATATCTATGCCGGTTGTATTACCTTCGACATAGAAACTATCGGCGTTGATCCAGCACATCACACCGCAGGAGTCCTCGCTGTACCACGCGGGGGCGTATTCCCTGAAGGGTACGGCCTTCGCGTAGTAATTGCCCGCGTGCAGATAGTTAAAAGAATAGTTACCCAATGAATCGGTTATTATACAGCGCAGAGGAAACACCGCGCGTTGTGATTTCGAGAACAGCAATACCTTAGACATCACGCCAAAGCCCTCTTCGTTCCTGACGGTACCGGCAACGCTGTTCTGTACATTAGGATTGATTGCCAGTGTAAAATCAATTCCCGTTGTATCCCCGCGGAGCAAAATACGGTCAGCGTCATAGAAATTGGTTTTCCCATCAAAGAATTCCGGAATATATCCGGCTTTAAATGCCAGCATAATGTATGATAAACCGACCGGTGCATTAAATTTATATTTCCCTTCGGCATCGGTTTTTGTCACCCGCATAACACCGAGCAGTGTACCAAATCCCGGGATTACGAAGGTTTCTTCGCGGTGACCGAAGAGCGATCCTTCGTAATTCTGCATCATGGTGATCTGTCGATTAGACCGCATGATAACAACAAATGCATTTTCGATAGACAGGTTAGTCCCTTCCTCGGTCACCGTACCGCTGATGGATCCCATCAGCTGAGGCGGGGTCGGGATTCTTGTGAGTCCGAAATTCGCGACACTTGTATCGCCCTTCGCAACGTGTACCGGTGTTGCATATTCGCGTTTAAGAGAATTATCATACCATTCTGGAATATAGGGCCACTTTGAAGCATAAATTAGATACGATCCCGTATCGATGTGCATGGAATAGTATCCGAGAGTATCCGTTCTCGCTTCACGGAAGTAAAGCAATCCATCAAGCGAGAAAAACCGGAGACGAACACAGGGAATCGCCCTACCCGTTGAATCATCGAGTATAGTAC
>CAYGXH010000506.1:0-2371 GCA_964353675.1 uncultured Chlorobiaceae bacterium | reverse complement strand
CCGGAGCGGCGGGAAGTAACGGGATAGTTAAAAAAACGACGGACGGCGGTTCCACGTGGGCGAATTCACTCATTCCAAACAGAAGCATGAATTCCATCAAATTTATTAACGACAGCGTCGGATGTGTTATCGGTAATGAAGGAAGAATATATACAACAGGTGATAGAGGTAAAAACTGGAGTCTGGGTACCAGTAATACGACCAGTGATTTAAAGGATGTTTATTTGCAGGATAATGGTGAGGGGTGGGCTGTCGGTTATAATGGAACAATTATTAAAACTACCGATTACGGTCACAACTGGACGGTTCAAAGTTCGCCGATAGACAAGATTCTTTATAATGTAGAAGGAAATTATATAGTCGGATGGGGCGGAGTCATTCTAGAGAATGAAGGAACATGGACATTTGAATCTTCCGGCTTCTATGATCATATTTTTAGCGTCGATTTCGGCGCTGATGCATTGAGGGGTTTTGCTGTGGGAGAAGGCGGTTCTCTCTATTATACGAGCGACGCGGGTGGAACCTGGGCTGCAGAAAACAGCAGAACAGATTACGATCTGTATGCTATTGATGTTGTGTCCGGCGCAGCTGGATGGACGCCGCTGGCATATATTGTCGGAGAATATGGTACTGTGCTGATTGGCCAACACGGTAACTGGCTTGACAGAAGCATCCCGACCACCGATCGGTTGTACGGAGTTCACCGATTCATCAGTGGAAAAGCTTGGGTAGCAGGTGAGTGGGGGAGAATATGGCATACGACTGATTACGGTCAAAACTGGAGCCTGCAACATGAAAATACAGCATACCACCTGCGGTCAATATATTTTACATCACTGAATTATGGTTGGGCTGCCGGTATAAGCGGTGCTATTCTGAGGACTACAAACGGAGGAACAGATTGGTTGACTGTTTCTCCGAATAATACGGACTACTTCAGATCTATTTTCTTCGTTAATTCAAACCGCGGGTGGGTAGTCGGCAATGGTGGTGCAATGTTCAGCACGACGGATGGCGGCAATAGCTGGACGGCGACAGAACCGAAAGTAAGCAATCAAAGATTAAACACAGTAAAATTCGTTAATGAAAACATCGGCTGGATAGCGGGAGCAAGCGGTACTGTACTGCATACAACGGACGGAGGTGGAAATTGGTATTTTCAGAATTCGGGAAGTATCGGCGAGCTATGGTCAATTAGTTTTCCAGATATGAATGCCGGATGGATAGGCGGATTCGATGGACTTATCCTTCACACAGATGACGGGGGAGGCGTATTAACCTACGACGTATTTTGGGAAAAATATCTTGGTCTTAATATTCCCGATCCCGGTGAGGTGAGCGACACAATTGACATTTCAATCAGTCCGAAAGTATCGGCGGCTTACGCGCTTTCGGGGATTACGGTTACGATAGATTCACTGATCCATCCGAATGTTTCGGATCTGGTTTTACTGCTGACTCACGAAGGAGTTACGGATACGCTTATCGCTCAGGGGGAAATATCAG
The DNA here is from genome assembly GCA_964353675.1 of uncultured Chlorobiaceae bacterium. Classification (GTDB taxonomy): domain Bacteria; phylum Bacteroidota; class Ignavibacteria; order UBA10030; family SZUA-254; genus CAYGXH01. The sequence continues at coordinate 865 of CAYGXH010000506.1, read as the reverse complement.
GAAGTGATATTATGGGGTGCAGACTAACCGATGGATCATCTGCTCCGATTGAAGAAGGTGAAGCCCCATATGCCGATAATTATAGACCACATAATTCATTGTCTGTATTTAACGGCATGAATCCAAACGGTGAGTGGAAATTGACTGTCGTTGATTTGATATCAGGGAATGCCGGTATCCTGCAGTCATGGGGATTGAAGTTGTTCTATGAAGCTGTGACCGGTGTGGATAATGATATAATTGATTTACCGCGGAATTTTGAACTGCATCAGAACTATCCGAATCCCTTCAATCCGACAACGAAGGTGTCATTTGTCATTGGCTCGCCCGCTGGATCTGTAGCGGGTCATTCGTCATTTGTTACCCTGAAAGTGTACAATGTTCTCGGACAGGAAGTATCAACACTAGTGAATGAGAAACTAGAAGCGGGAAGATATAATATTGATTTTAACGCTTCGAACCTGGCGAGTGGTATTTATTTCTATCGTTTAACAGCTGATAACTTCGTTTCAACCTTAAAATTTATATTGGTCAGATAAGATAAAAAAACACAATTATTCAACAACAATTTTGTGGGAGATTTCCATGAAAAACCGGTATTTAATAATTGGGATAATTGTCGCTCTTGCAACAATACTCTCAGCTCTCTGCTCGGAGTTTACCCCGCTGCAAGCGGGACTCTACGCCCAAATTCCTCGCACACTCTCATATCAGGGTGTGCTGACGGACAGCTCAGGTAATCCAAAGCCCGATAACACATACAGCATAACATTCCGATTGTATGACGTTGCAGTGGGTGGGAATGTTTTATGGACAGAGGTAAAGTCTCTTCAGGTAAAACGTGGATTGTTCACTACGATTTTAG
>CAYGXH010000505.1:0-2371 GCA_964353675.1 uncultured Chlorobiaceae bacterium | reverse complement strand
CTTGATATTGTGCTGGTATGCTGAGGAGTTTGCCGAATTGGGCTGAGCAGTTACATTAAATCAACCTATTGCCCCTTTCCCCTCTTAAGCTAATTAGCATTCCTCATGACTCATCCTCAGGAGGGTACTATCTACTTGGGATAATTCCGCTCATGCTGGCATAGTTTCGTACCCATCTCGCCCCCGACAATCGATACTCAGGCTCATACGTCAAGGTCATTCGAGCTTCTAATACTTTATGCCTAATGACTCTGAAACCGATCTTCACAGCATTTAGCCAACGCACTATGTGAAAGCTGAACACGGACTTCGGCTACCTCTTCGTGGATGGAAAAACTCAAAATGGAGAGCTTTGCTCAGTTAGATATCCAGAGATCCTTAACAAATTTTTGTGGGCTTGGCGAACTATCGCCTAAGGTACCGGCTTACTATTCGTCTCCTCACCGAGCTAATCCACCTTCGCTGATTGAACTCTCCTGGTTCATCATGAATAAAAAAAAGAGAGCTGACCATTTAGGACAGCTCCCCACACATCGCCCCCGAAATATTGCACTACTCTTCTTCTGCTTCTTCTTTTCTCTTGCGTTCAACCAATTCCGGTTCCGTCAGGATTTCGACAACAGCCACAGCTTCTTCTTCCACTAATTCCTCGGCTTCTTGTGGAACAATTTGAACGATGACCTCATCCAGATCAGTCAGCACTTTAACCCCCTTGCCGATGTAAATATCTCCCACCGTAATAACCGAGTCGATTTCTTTAAGGGCTCCCAGATCAACATCTACATGGTCTGGAAGATCCATAGGCAGCGCCTCAACTTCAATTTCCATGAGGCCATGAGTTAACACACCATTGAATTCTTTAACTGCCGGTGCTTCGCCAACCAAATCAATCGGAACGAATGTCCGAATGGCTGTATCCATCTCCACTTTAAGAAAATCCACATGGATCGGAGTGTGATAAATGACATCATATTGAATATCGCGAACCAGGACCTTATGGCCTTCTTCGTCAAGCATAATGGTGATCAGCTTAGAAGCGCTGGTCTGAGTCAATAATTTAGCGGTCGTTCGCGTATCCAATTCGATTGGCGTCGGTCCGATACGGCCACCATACATAACTGCAGGTAATTTACCTTGACGGCGTATCGCTTTGACTTGTTTACCGATCACTGTTCGTTTTTCCGCTTTGAGCACTATTTCTTCCATGACTTTACCCTCAATTATAGCTTCCTTGAATTATAAGCGAGTTTCTCCGTTGAAAAAGATGTATCTTGAGTTTTAAATCCGTTTTCTTATCAGGTTTCCGAAGAACAACGCCATCCCGATCACCGCCCCGGCAATCAAGCCAACAAGCGCAGCACCGCGGGTATCGAGAAGCGTCTCAACATTTCCGTTTGCATTGCGCGTCAGCAGGATGATAGAACTACTATTCTCAAAATTAGCTTGATGGGTGATAACAAGACCAGCCCTAGAAGATTGACAGCTAATCGCATCACCGCTAAGCACAAAGGTATTGCTCTCATTCAGATTCACTTGATTACCTTGAGCAGCCACGGCGCTGGAATGCATCATATTCACAATATCGCCATTTACAAACAGTGCGCTTCCCCGGTCTAATGTGGCTTCTGAAGCGTTGATGGTTTTCGCCCCGCCCTGATGGATATGAACGCTCTCCGCCTCAACCGTTTCTATTTTCCCGCCCTCAAGAGTGATGACATCAGCAAGGAGGTGCTGCTCCTCTACTCTCTTGATCATTTTTTCTATTCTCCCATATCCGGCGCATAAAAATGGGGCTTGCTCCCAAATACCCCGGGATCGCCCCATCGGTACGAAGCGAATTCTAACGGCAGTTCCCTCAGGCGTCAACTAATCCATGTGAAGTTCGGACGCGAGTTCGGACATTGATGATAATTGCATTAATTTGCCAATATGGTCATTCTGAGCCGGAGCAGAGCGGAGGCGAAGAATCCCTATGAAGAAGCGAATAAAGGCAGCGTTTCAGGGATTCTTCGGCGCTATGCGCCTCAGAAGGACATCCCGATGCCATTACAGAATCATTTATTTGGTTTGAATGTGCACAAAAATACTTCATATCCGAATTTGTATCTGAAGGTGAGATCCATAGGTTTGATTCACGTAAACATCTTGATTCTTAACGGAATTCTAATCCCATACGAGACTCGGGTGAAATGGGCGTATTCCATCTGATGTTACATATTGCCGTGCTGAGGGAGACAGCGGTGTGGGACCATTCCAAAAGAGCAGTTCCTACATTTACGAAAATGGCTCTCGCCAATTCCAGTTCTGTCTGAAGCGCGTAGATCCTATGGGGGCTGAAACTTGAAAGATTAAGCTACTGCGTGTAAGCTCC
>CAYGXH010000504.1:0-2378 GCA_964353675.1 uncultured Chlorobiaceae bacterium | reverse complement strand
GAATCCGAGCAAGGATTACGGATTTATAGAGATGTTGAAATTATCAGGTATATGATAGATATATTTTAATTATTTTTTATTTTACGAAAGGATTAACGATGAAAGAAGAATTGACACAAGAGGAAAGAGACCTTATCCCTGTCGTGAGGGATAAGTGGATTGAGCGCGGAACGAATCCGAAGCCTTTGGATGTCGGAAAGGCGGTGGAAGGTATGAGGTGGATATATGAGTTTTCGAATTTTCAACAGCCGGTAGTGTATGTCGCCGATTCGCCTGCTCATGCGGTATGGATGATTAATCTCCTAATGAATAATGATTTGGATGCGCTGAAGGGAGAACCGAATTCTTTTACCGATGCGGAGATTGCGGAACTTGTACCTAAAATCGCGGCGGTTATTACCCGGATTAGGGTTCGAAGGAAGCAGTTCGATGAGAATCTGATGGATTCGGTGGATGAAATATGCAGGAATTATCGTTCTGCGCAGCGGTTTTCCATGGAGGAGATGTCGGATTATCCGGTAGACCGGATTTTAAATTTATATAATTTTATCTGCGAATTAATCAAAAGATACAACGAAAAACCGCCGGAACTTTACAAACCTTCTTATTACGGCGATATGTCGGATTACTCATGGGTTGCTTATGCCGATTATTATCAGCAAATCAATGCTTTTGAGTACGATTGGACAGATTTTAACAAATTTAAGGAGTATCTTGAGTCCAATATTTACCAGACATTCTGTTTTGATACGCATGTTTTTCTGGTACCGATGCCGAAATATTTCATTTCGGATGCACAAAAGAGGCTTCATTGCGAAGATGGTCCGGTTGCCGAATGGGAAGACGGGTGGAAGGCTTATTATATCGAAAATATGGGCTTTATGAGGGATTTTGTGATGTCGAAACCCGAAGATATAGACATCGAATTGGTATTAAAAGAGGAAAATACCGAAAAACGCAGGATTATGATAAAAAAGATTGGATATGACAGGATTCTGACATCCGACAAAGTCGAAACTGCGGTTATCGAGGAAAAAACGCTGCTTCAATTGTATAAAATATACCCGGTCGGTAATTACTACCAGCAGGGAGATATTCTTTTTTACCCCGATAGTGGCATAGAGAAGGTGAAATTCGAAATAACCGACGAAAATCTGGACAGACTTGCCGGGATTCGCTATCAATTGATTGATATGCTGATTAAAGGTCAAAACCGGAGACCGTTCCTTGTAATGAATGATTTTACTACCGGTGAGAGGTACGTGGAAGGCGTCCCGCCGGGAACGGACAAGGTCTATGATGCAATCAAATGGCGTAATAAGACTGAATATCTGCCGAAAGCGTTTTCGTGAGAAGTAGATTTGAAATAAGTTACGAATTTCCGGGAGTTCATTTTAATATCCTGTCAAGGATTGATTGTGCTTGGGGAAAGGTCGGGAATTTGGTTCTTTCGGAAATTGTAACAGGTGTCTATGACGGAACTCGTGACGGGATTAGTTGGTTCGGAAAAATCGAAGCGGTAGAAATATGAAGCAAATATACTGGAATAAGGGCTTGTATAAGGGCTTGTCTAAGACCGTGAGGGCTACGTTTGAAAACCTCTCTCCCGGAATCTTGCATGGGGTTGGTGATTTCTGGAATATCGAAGTGGTGGAAATATGAAGGAGAAGAAGGAGTTCGCGGATGATAGGTTCGCGGATAAGTTCGCGGATAAGGCTGTTGATAAGGCTGTTGATGAGGTCGTACATACAATCCGGTTTAAGGTATGGGATGAGGTGTTGTATGGGGTCGGATATGCAGTCTGGGATGTTGTAAGAATCGAAGTGGAGGAAATATGATACAAAAATCTAAAGAAAGGATTTATATATGAATTTAATTTGCAAAAAATGGACAAAAGAGACGCAGAGATGGACAGAGGAAATCGTAATCCCGGATTTGACTGCCTTGTTTATAAGACGGTGGGATGAAAACAACGAGAAGCTGTTTACCGGGGATGTCGTTTCTCTCGAAGGAGTCGATAAGCGCAATCCCAACATGAAGGGCGTCGTACTTTTAGTCGATGGGAAAATCGTCGTTCGTGCAAGATATAAGAATAATCACATAAAAGATTTCGATTTGCCACCAATTCCCAAGAAATTGGGTTCGGCTTTCGAAACCTTGGAATTCATTGACTTTTTAAATCTTGTCTGATTTGTAATTTTTTGACTTGCCCCCGCTTTCTATAATCTCCAATTATTACCAATTTCTTGTGCGGGGGCGGGTTTTAGAAGGTAGAAAGTAGAAGGTAGAAAAGTAGAAAGTAGGAGAGGATGAAGAATAAATTGTGGTCGGATAATAACAATAGGGTTAGAACTGACATCAAGTCAACAATCGACGAA
>CAYGXH010000503.1:0-2380 GCA_964353675.1 uncultured Chlorobiaceae bacterium | reverse complement strand
CGGATTGTTCATCGTACGCATGCGCAACTTAAAATCTCCCCGGATAGATACTGCGGGATTGAACCGCGAAGTTATGCTCCTCATAAGCATGTATGTGCTCCTTGCGGCGGCACTCTTCACGTTTGTGGGAATGTCTTCACCGATTATTACTGGATTATTCGGCACGGCGTCGCAGGTGGATACATCGTTTTATAATAAGGTAAACCTGCCCGTAGGAATCGCAATGGCTCTTCTCCTCGGTATTACACCGTTCCTCGGCTGGTCGGAGGAACAGAAAGGAAGCATCTTAAAACGATATTCGATGCCGTTCATCCTCGCTATTCTCTCGTGTGTGATTGCATATGTTGCAAGTGTTACATCATGGCTCCTTCTACTCTTCATCGGGAGTGCAGCATTCGGACTCGTTACCAACATCATAGTGACATTCAGGCAATACCGGTCGGGCTGGCTTCACACTGGTGGTCCAATCTCGCATATTGGTGTTGCTCTTCTCCTCATCGGCATCATCGGATCCGGTAATTTCGACGAGTCGAAGCAGGTCATCCTCAAACAGAACGAGCCACAGCAGGTATTCGGTTATGAATTTACATTCAAGGGAATCAGTAATGCGGACGAGGTGAAACCCTTGATGAATATTGAAGTTTCGGATGGAAAAACATCATTTATCGCTGCGCCGAAACTCTACTTTAGCGAGTCCAATCAGGCAATGATGCGCGAACCCGATATCAAAGTAATGCCGCTCAAGGATCTGTATATTTCTCCTATCGAATTACAGACAGCGGGACCTCAGCATACCCATAATCCCATGTATCAGCTCCAGAAAGGTGAAACCAAAGATCTGCACGGTTACCGCATAACTTTTAATAGGTTTGATGTCGGCCAGCATGGCGAATCGGCGGCAATGTCGGCCGGAGCGGTATTGACTGTTGAGACGAAGGGAAAAAAATATGAACTCATGCCGATCCTCTTCCTGAGCGATCGGGGAGAACGGAAACCCGTTCCCGTTGATCTGCCTATTCATGACAGCGGATATGTTATCGGTCAGAAACCTCAATTGGTACTGAACGGCCTGAATGTGGAAGAGAAGAGCATCATTATAGAGTTCATCGGATTCAACCAGCATGAGGAGGTGTCACCGATGCAAGCGCTTGTTGTAGATATCAATATCAAACCCCTCATGATGGTTGTATGGACGGGTGTTGTTCTTATTATTGCAGGGACAGCAATTGCTTGGCGCCGCCGGGTCGTCCAAAAAATAGCATGAAAACAATTTGCTGTTCCCATGAATTTTTATTATATTTTAATTAGGAACGAGTTGAAATAAAAAAAGTATAACACTACTGGGCGTAAGCCTGGTGGTCCTACGACCCCATCCTCCACCTCCTAGGATGGGGTTTTTATTTTCAGCGGGAGACAAGTTTTTCATATATCGTTGCATATCAGCATCGCCTGTTTTCAGTCGTTGACAATGGTTGTCTCATTCCTTACTTTCCAGTTATCCTTTATCTGAATTTTACCATAATGTCTCTATATCCACATATAACGGAGAAAAAAATATGAAACAGATGACGAAAGCAAACCTCGAAGCCGCATTCGCAGGCGAGAGCCAGGCGCATATGAAGTACAGCATTTACGCAGAGAAAGCCGAGAGGGAAGGATATCCGCACGTAGCAAAATTGTTCAGGGCTATTTCCTATGCTGAGAAAGTCCATGCATCAAATCATCTCCGCGCTCTTGAGAAAGTGCATGATACGGCATCGAATCTGCTTGATGCGGCGGCGGGAGAAAATTACGAGGTAACGGAAATGTATCCCGCCTTCGAGGCGGTAGCAAAACTTCAGGAGGAGATGAGTGCGGTGCGCTCGATACAGTATGCAGTTGAAGCCGAAAAGATTCACGAGGTGATGTACCTGTCGGCAAAGGATAACGTCACCCAGGGCAAAGACATCACCGCATCAGAAATCTATGTCTGTCCCGTGTGCGGCCATACCGTAATCGGCGAACCGCCCGATGCGTGTCCGGTCTGCCGGCTCGCAAAAAATAAATATATAAAATTTTAACCTCTCAAATTCACAATACCACACCACCCCCAGCCGTCATGGACCTGCGCTTACTCAGTCGGTATGGAGGTGTGAGGTCAAAAGCATCTCATTAACACACCGATTCATCGGTGTGATCTAACCAAGAGAATGCGGAGAAGCTGTTTCAACAGCTTCACAAGAAACCGTTGAAACGGTTACCCGATCTATACTCGTTTTGAATCACCACGCTAAAGCGAGGTGTTAATAAGATCGATGTAGTGTATTACTGGATGTGGGTGATATCACCCAGCATTTTATATTGGAATTAATTATCTTAAAGTACTAATTATTCAGAGACC